>JAPYUD010000121.1:0-8671 GCA_029936215.1 Pirellulaceae bacterium
GCACCAGGGACTGATGACGCTTTGCATGCCGTCGACGATGCTCGATGCAGTCGCGGATGCGGTTGTGAACTGGAAACCCCCGGCAGAGGCTTCCCCGGAGCAGGAGAGCGAACAGCAGAGCGAACAGCAGAGCGAACAGCAGAGCGAGGTGGCAAGATCACCTGACGAGGTCCAGCTCAGCGTGCATTTGCCGACGGTGGAGATTGGCCACCAGGAAATCGAGCAACTGCTGGTTGGCGAAATTCTTCATACCGGGATTGCCGCCGATGGACCGCTGGAATTACACCTCGACGGGATCCCTCAGTACCAGTCGGAGGCCGGGCAGGTGGATGGCAAGCTTGCCGTGCGGATCACCGGACCTGCCGACCCGGGGTTGGCCAACGATGAGCTGTCCGAGAACGAGGCTCCCCCCAGCGTCGAGAAAGCGGCTGATTAGCCTAGCCCGCTGCCGGCTGGCCCTCCAATGGTGGAAGCGCCTCTTCCAGCACACCGCGGGCACGTGGCCAGAGTAGTACTCCCTCGACCACCATCCAGACCTGCAGGCAGAGCGTGGCCAGCCCGATCAACAGCAGCAGGTGAGAGTTTTGCCATTGCCATGCCAGGTCTCCGCTGAGCATCTGCAGCAGCGGTCTTGCCCAGCCAATGTCCGGGTTGAACAGTTGCCAGGTCAGTGCCCAGGCAGGCATGATCAGCATGATCACCATGGGGATAAAGGCAAACCAGATCGGCTTGTTGCGTCGCCAGAGGTAGAACACGATTACCATGAAAGCGAGGCCGGCCAGGAGCTGGTTGGTCGCTCCAAACAGCGGCCAGAGAATCAGGCCTCCCGTTCCGGCAACACTCCCGGGGGCAGGAATCATGGCCATCGCTCCACCGAGGACAACTGCCACAGCGGTGGCCGTGTACTTGTTCTTCAGTGGCGCAATGTGAAGCGTGCTGCCAAGTTCCTGGATCACGTAACGCTGCAGGCGCGTGGCCGTGTCGAGCGTGGTGGCGGCGAAGCTGGCTACCAGCACGGCAATGATACCGATAGCAAGCTTCAGCGGCAGTCCCAACGCAGCGAGGAAATTCGCTCCCCCCTCGACGAAGGCGCCGACCTTGTTGCCCAGCTTGAAGTCTTTCCAGTTACCTGTTGTGTCGTATCGCTGGTCCCAGGCTGCCCGCCCGGTCAGTACCGTTCCGCTGGCGGAGGTTACTGCCGTGAAGGTGCCGTCCTCCTGCGCCGTGTACTTGCCCATCCCCACGCCGGCACAGCAGGCCAGGATGACGATCACGGCCAACGCTCCTTCTAGTAACATCGAGCCATAGGCGACGTACTGGGCGTCGGTCTCCTTCTCCAGTTGCTTGCTTGACGTGCCGCTGCTGACAAGGCAGTGGAAACCACTGATCGCCCCGCAGGCGATGGTGATAAACAGGAAGGGAAAGATCGGGGGCGCACCGACCGGCATCGCCGTTGCCACCATCGGCGCACTTTCAGCCAGCTGGGCCTGTCCGGTGATTCCCGCCACGGCAAGGCCAATGACCAGAAGACCGAGGGCAATGATCAACTGCTGGCTATTGATGAAATCGCGCGGCTGCAGCAGTAGCCAGACTGGCAGCACCGAGGCGATAAAACAGTAAATCATCAGGGCAATGGTCCAGACAACGATCGGGTTTTCAACCGCCAGCTCGACAGGCCAGACGTAAACTCCCAGCACGATGGCCCCGTAAAGAGCAATCAGGCCCAGTACCGAGGGGAGCAAAAGGCCGCCCCCCTTTTTGTAGACCCAGATGCCAATTCCCACGGCCACCGGCATGGCAACCCAGACCGAGAGAACCGATGCCGGGTAGAGCTTGAAGATGGATGCGATTACCAGGCCAAAGATGGCCAGTACGATTGTCAGTGAGAAGAAGAGGATCAGCAGAAAAAGCAGACGGGCACGAGGCGTGATCAATCGCCCGGCGACTTCCCCGACCGTTTGTCCGCGGTTGCGGAGCGAGACAACGAGGGCCCCGAAGTCGTGGACAGCACCAATGAAAATCGAGCCGAAAATGACCCAGACGAGCGCCGGTAGCCATCCCCAGAAGACCGCGATGGCAGGACCCACGATCGGTCCGGTGCCGGCAATGCTGGTGAAATGGTGCCCGAAGATCACGCTCTTCTTGGTGGGGATAAAATCCACGTCATCCCGCAGCTGCTGGCTCGGTACCGGGGCATTCGGATCCAGGCCAAAGATCTTCAGGGCCAGCCAGCGGCCCTAGGTGTGGTAGGCGACGATCAAACCAACGAACGCGCCGATGGCAACCAGCAGTGTGGTCATGAGATCATGCTCAGCCGGGAGATAAGGTGATTTCTCCTTTTATACGTAACCGGCTTGCCGAGTGACAGGCTAACAATCACAGCGGAGCCTGCTGGCACAGTGGACGATACCGGCCGGGGCCTTATAATGGCCGCTGAATTATATTCGCGGGATGGCGGTCCGCGGTGCATTGAAGAAAGACCGAGAAAGGACTCATCCTCGTGGTGGAACATGTCGTGATCATCGGGAGCGGGCCGGCCGGATGGGCTGCTGCAATCTATGCCGCGCGGGCCAGCCTCAATCCGCTGGTCTATGAAGGGGCGATTACCGAGGAAAACCGCATGCGCGGCACGCTCCCCCTGGGCCAGCTGGCGTTGACCACCGAGGTGGAGAACTATCCCGGTTTTCCAGCCGGGAACATGGAGGGCTATCTCGAGGATTCCATCGACAGTGAGCGGATGATGATGATGCCGCCACACATGAAGGAGGGAGTCAGTGGTCCCGAATTGATGGAGCTGATGCGGCAGCAGGCAGTCAACTTTGGTACGCGGGTAAAGACCGACGATATTGTTTCGGTTGACTTCAATGCCCGGCCGATGACGGTTACCTCGCTCGGCGGTGAGACGATCGAGGCGCACGCCGTGATCGTGGCGACCGGTGCCAGCGCCAATTACCTGGGGATGGAATCAGAAGAACGGTTCAAAAATAACGGGGTAAGTGCCTGTGCCGTCTGTGACGGGGCGCTGCCACGCTTTCGCGAGCAGCCCTGTATCGTGATCGGTGGCGGGGACTCGGCAGTGGAGGAGGCCGATTACCTCAGCAAGTTCTCCTCACGCGTCTTCATCGTACACCGACGGGATGAGTTGCGAGCATCCAAGATCATGGCGCAACGGGCGATCGAGAACGAGAAGATCGAACTGGTCTGGAACCATGTCTGCCAGGAAGTACTGGGCAATGACGAGGATGGTGTGACTGGGGTACTGCTGGCCAGCACCGTGGATGACTCGACACGAGAACTGGAAGCATCCGGGTTCTTCCTGGCAATCGGCCACACTCCCAATACCGGATTTTTGGACGGGGCACTGGCAGTGAATGACAAGGGATATGTCGAGTGGACCGTGCCACACCGTACCAACACCAGCGCCGAAGGTGTTTTTTCGGCCGGAGATGTTTCGGATGATAACTACCGCCAGGCGATCACAGCGGCCGCCAGCGGTTGCATGGCGGCACTGGACGTGGAACGATACCTGGCGGCAAAAGGTCTCTAGGGGCGGTCTTTAACTGCTGCGGACAACAGTCAAAGAGAGAGTATGACATGGCAAGTCGAATTGAAGCGGACCGGCAGCTGATCCTGGAGGCGCAGGACAAAGGGGGCATGGCCAAGCTGGGGGTCTACACGCGGCTCTCCGGGCCGGGCTGGCTGCAAAGTGCGATCACGCTCGGCGGCGGTTCCCTTTCCGGTGCGTTGTTCCTGGGCGTGCTTGGCGGCAGCGATATGCTTTGGCTGCAGATGATGGCCATCATCATGGGCGTGGTGATGCTCAGTGCCATCAGTCACGTCACACTCTCCACCGGCAAGCGTCCCTTCGGGATGATCAATCAACACATCAACCCTGCCCTCGGATGGGCCTGGCTGCTGGCCACGATCACTGCCAACATGATCTGGTGCATGCCCCAGTTCGGGCTCTGTTTCGAGGCCCTGGAGAAAAACCTGATCGGGTTTGGGAATACAGATGCATACAAGCTGGCGGTGGCCGGTGGCGACAAGATGTATGCGTACAAGATTATCATCTCAGCTATTTTCCTTGCCCTGGCAGGATTCCTTGTTTATCTCAGCAGCAAAAAGGGCCGGGCCGCCAAGGTCTTTGACTGGACACTCAAGATCATGGTTGCCATCGTGGTGCTTGCCTTTTTCGGTGTCGTTGTCACCTTGACCATGAAAGGCAGGCTGGAGTGGGGAGCAATCCTCTCCGGATTTATTCCTGATTTCTCACAGTGGACATCCCCGGCCGGGGCATCGGCGGAAAAAATCAGCGGCTTCACTCAGGAAATTGCCGACTTCTGGAGTACCCGGGTCGTGCAAACCCAGCGTGACGTGATGATCGGGGCGGCTGCCACGGCGGTGGGGATTAACATGACGTTCCTGCTTCCCTATTCCATGCTGGCACGTGGCTGGGACAAGCCGTTCCGTGGCCTGGCACGCTTTGACCTCTCGACCGGCATGGCAATCCCCTACGTGCTAGTGACAAGCTGCGTGGTGATCGTGGCGGGAGCGATGTTTAACGGGCAGATGGACGAGTCGTTTGGCAGTACCGAGATAAGCGTGATGAAACAGAGCTCGCTTTATGGCGACGGCAGCAAGCACCTGCTCGCGCGGCTGGAAACACTCAACCCCAATGTGTCGGAACTGACCCAGGTGCAGAAGGACGCATTGATAGCTGCGCTGCCAAGGGAGGAAAAAGAGGTCGCCGCCTCGCTCGTCAAGCGAAACGCTTTTCAGCTTTCCAAGTCCCTCTCGCCACTGCTGGGGGATGCCACGGCAAATACCATCTTTGGCATTGGCGTACTGGGAATGGGCTTCTCGTCGATCATCATCCTGATGCTGATTAACGGTTACGCTTTTTGTGAGATGCTCGGCAAGCCGCAGGGAGGGGCGCCCCATATCGTGGGCTGCCTGGTGGCCGGCGTGGTGGGTGCCTGCTGGTGGCTCTTCTGGGATGGGGATGCCAAGATGTGGTTGGCGATTCTCGTCTCTGCCTTTGGCATGATGCTGTTGCCGATTGCCTACGTGACTTTCATGCTGATGATGAATAGCACGAAGATCCTCGGGGACGACAAGCCCCGGGGTGGCAGCAGGGTCTGCTGGAACATCCTGATGGGAGTCTCGGTGCTGGGTGCTCTTGCCGCCGCCCTGACCGCGGTTATCGACAAGGCCAGCCATCCAATCGCCGGCCCGGTGGTGATCGGTATTGGTTTGATCCTGGTCACGCTGATCCTTGTCGGATTCTTCTTCAAACCCCGTTTGAAGGAGAGCGTTATGGATGAGCCAGCGGAGAAGAGTGCCGAGAATCCGTATGCTGAAGAGTGAAGACTGTTCGAGACCCCAGACTCTATGGAAAAATAGTCGTGGCCTCAGATAAAGTAACTGTCCTTGCCGCACGTCAGAAAGAACGGGTTGGCGAGTCCGTTTGTATCCAGGGTTGGATTCGTACCCGCCGTGACAGCAAGGGAGGTTTCAGCTTCCTGGAAGTCAACGATGGCAGCTGCATGGCGAACATCCAGGTGATTGCCGATGCGGACCTGCCCAACTACGAGGAAGAGGTCCAGAAACTCTCTGCCGGCTGCAGCGTCTCGATCAGCGGAGAGGTCAAGGAATCGGGCGGCAAGCAGGAGACAGAAATCCAGGCGACCGAGGTGATCGTGCATGGCTGGTCGGATCCGGAAACGTATCCGCTGCAGAAAAAAAGACACTCGTTTGAGAAGTTGCGCGAGTGGGCGCACCTGCGGCCCCGATCCAACACCTTTGGTGCGGTCGCCCGCGTGCGAAACGTGATCAGCCGCTCGATTCACGATTTTTACCAGGACGAGGGATTTCTCTATATCAACACGCCGATTATCACCGCCAGTGACTGCGAGGGAGCTGGCGAGATGTTCCGCGTGACAACGCTGGAGATGGAGAACATTCCGCAGGCGGATGGGAAGGTCGACTACTCCCAGGATTTCTTTGACCGCCCCAGTTTCCTCACCGTCAGCGGGCAGCTGGAGGCGGAGATCTTTGCCACGGCCCTGGGAAAGGTTTATACCTTTGGCCCCACCTTCCGGGCAGAGAACTCCAATACCTCACGGCACCTGGCGGAATTCTGGATGGTGGAGCCGGAGATGGCTTTCCATGACCTGGATGACAACATGGACCTGGCCGAGAAGTTCCTCAAGCACATTTTTTCCACGGTGCTCAAGGAGTGCGGTGAGGACATGAATTTCTTTAATGAGCGGATCGATGAAACCGTGATCGAAACGCTCGAGAAGATTGCCAGTTGCGAGTTCGTTCGCCTGACCTATACCGAGGCGGTGGAGATCCTGGAGAAAAGTGACCAGCAGTTCGACTACCCGGTCGAGTGGGGGGCCGATCTGCAGAGCGAGCACGAGCGGTACCTTACCGAGCAGCATTTTTCCGGCCCGGTGATCCTTCACGACTACCCTCGTACGATCAAGCCGTTTTACATGCGGGTCAACGATGACGAGAAAACCGTGCGTGCGATGGACGTGCTGGTTCCCAAGGTGGGGGAAATTATCGGTGGCAGCCAGCGAGAGGAACGCCTGGATGTCCTCCAGCAGCGAATGGCCGAGCAGGATCTGGATCCGGAGAGCTACTGGTGGTATCTCGACCTGCGGCGGTTTGGCACGGTGCCGCATGCCGGTTTTGGGCTGGGGCTGGAACGGGTCGTGCAATTCGTCACCGGGATGGCGAACATCCGGGACGTGATCCCCTTCCCGCGGACCCCCGGTAATGCCGAGTTCTAGCTGCCGGCACGCTGGATGTTGGTCCAGACCCAGATCATGATTGGCAGCGAGCAGAACAGGACCGCCAGCCAGGTCATGCTGGAAGGTGCCGGGACGCGGCGTATCTTGTGAACCACCAGGGTGAGCAGCAGTCCCAGGATTCCGGTCATACCACCTACAACGAGTATCAGCGAGGGCACCATCTGGAAAGTCTCGGACCAGTTCCAGGGGACAAACCGGATGATGATCAGGAATCCCATGCTGGCGATCAGGGCCATTGCCGAGGCGGCCACGCAGAGGACCCAGATCAGGGTGATGGTGTCGGAGCCACGGGTTTCATGATCCCGAAACGGATTGGAAAGAGCCTCCTGCGTTGTCTTGACCACCGGGTTTCCCGGTCGCCGGAGAGAGCCTTTCTGTTTCCTGCGAGATCGCGATTTCTTGCTCATCGACCAGCTGGCGTTGGCGTGCGGACAGCCATCATGTTGGCAAGGAACTGCTCGAAGAGGTAGCGGCTATCGTGGGGCCCGGAGGACGCCTCGGGGTGGTACTGCACGCTAAAGGCCGGGAATTTCCGGTGGCTCAGTCCGGCAATCGTGTTGTCGTTGAGGTTCCGGTGGGTGACAACCAGGTGATCGGGAAGCTGTTCCTCATCGACTGCGAAGCCGTGATTCTGGGCAGTGATTTCTACCTGCCCGGTCTCCATGTTCAGTACCGGCTGGTTGGCACCACGGTGTCCAAACTTCAACTTGAAGGTCTGGGCACCACAGGCAAGGGCCATCAACTGGTGGCCCAGGCAAATGCCGAAAATCGGGAGCTGGGGCATTAACTGACCAATCGTTTCGATCGCGTACGTTACTGGTTCAGGATCCCCTGGGCCGTTGGAGAGGAAAAGTCCGTCCGGCTGGTACTCCAGCACTTCGCTTGCTGTGGCGGTACCCGGCAGCACCGTCACACGGCAGCCCAGATCAGCCAGGTGGCGGGCGATGTTCCACTTCATGCCAAAGTCGAGTGCCACCACGTGGAAAGACTCGTTACTGCCGGATGATACCTCGCCCGGCAACTTGGCCCAGCTGCTGAGTTGCTCGTCCCATTCGATGGGACTTTCCGGGATCACTTCCTGGACCAGGTCTCGTCCCACCAGCCCCTGGCTTGACTTGGCCTTGGCTACCAGGCTCTTGTCGTCCAGGTCCTCGGTCGAGAGGATGCCCTTCATGGCTCCGGAGGTGCGTATGCGGCGAACCAGTGCCCTTGTGTCGATCCCTTCCAGGGCAACAATACCGTGCTTTTCCAGGTAGTCGCCAAGGCTTCCGGTGGCTCGGAAATTATTTGCTCGCCGGCTGTTTTCCCGGACGATAAATCCGGACAGGTGAGGACGGGCACTCTCCACATCCTCCTCGTTCACACCGTAATTTCCGATTAACGGGTAGGTCATCGTGATAATCTGGCCACGGTAACTCGGATCGGTGAGGATCTCCTGGTAACCGGTCATGGACGTGTTAAAGACGACTTCCCCGTCGACTTCGCCGCTGGCTCCAAAGGAACTCCCGGTAAAGACCGTGCCGTCCTCGAGCGCAAGCTTTGCTGTTCGTGTCATCGAATTGCTCATCTAGTTTCGTTGTCAGTGACCGGCCTCGTTCAAGGCGGTGCTTCAAATTGTCCGATACAAAGAAAGGAAGCTGTGGGTCAACGGGTAATGGTAATGTATTGTTTCCCGTCCAGTTTCTGTTGGCGGGTTCCTGTCACGGTGAACAGGAGCCTGCTTTTTTTATGACTTTCTCTTCCGGAAACCGTGGACGATTATAAACAGGCGCTGCCGTTTGTCCTAGAACCTTGCCTCCAGACAGGCAGACCTTATTCACTGGAAAGGCACCTCCCTATCTGTCGTACTG
>JAPYUD010000122.1:0-8668 GCA_029936215.1 Pirellulaceae bacterium
AGGTGCAGCATGGTGGCATGCAGGTCATGCGTGTGGACCTTGTCCGTCACGGCCACAGCACCGGTGTCATCCGTGCTCCCGTAGGCCGTTCCACCCCTGACCCCTCCACCGGCCATCCAGTACGTAAAGCCACGGTTGTTATGGCCACTTCCCTTTTTACCCTCCGCCAGCGGAGTACGGCCAAACTCGCCGCCCCAGACGATCAACGTGTCCTTGAGCATGTCCCGGTCCTTGAGATCCTGGATCAGGGCCGCAATCGGCTTGTCAATCGCCGTGCCGTTGGCACGGATCTCCTCCACATGGTTCCCATGCTGGTCCCAGTTGGAATGGCAGACCTCGATGTACCGAACTCCCGCTTCTGCCAGGCGGCGAGCCCAGAGGCACTGGCGGCCGAAATCATCATCCCGGCAGCGCCCCTTGGAAACTGTTTTCCCCACGTTATATCGCTCGAGCGTCTCGGCCGATTCTTTTGAGACATCCAGTACATCCCCAGCCGACTCCTGCATTCGCTGTCCCAGTTCCAGTGAGGCAATGGCCCCTTCCAGGTCGGTATCGACACGGTTTTCCTTGAGCAACCGACGATTCATTGCCTGGACAAGGTCAAGTTGTTGCCGCTGAACCCTGGCTGGCAGGTGAGAGTTGGTCACGTTGCTGATTCCTACCTTGGAAATATCTGCTCCCACGTAACCGATCGGGGTTCCCTGGTAAACGGCGGGCAGGAAAGCACAGCCATAGTTCTGTGCACCACCAACACGCGTCTCGGCATTGATCGAGATAAAACCAGGCAGGTCCTGGTTCTCGGTCCCCAACCCGTAGAGTGTCCAGGCACCGATCGACGGACGCGCAAAACGAAAATCACCGGTGTGCATCATCAGGTAGGACTGCGGGTGATTGGGCAGGTCGGTGTACATGCTGTTGATCAAGCAGAGCTCGTCGGCATGTTCTGCCAGGTGTGGCATGGAATCCGCGATCCAGAGCCCGCTCTTGCCATGCTGGCTGAAGGGAACAACCGAACCGGCAGGCCCCTTGCCCGCGTACTTTCCCTTGGCCATGGGCGTGGCATCCGTCGTGATCACCTTTCGGTCCCGCGGCTTGTAATCGAAAGTATCGACCTGGGCCGGGGCTCCTCGCATGCACATGAAGATCACACGCTTCGCACGGGCCTTGAAATGGGGCTGCCTGGGCGAGAGATGGCCGCCACTTTCTCCCTGCTGCTCTGCCGAGAGGCCGGAGAGGGCAAGCATGCCAAAACCGAGCGATGTGGAGTGGAGCATCTGACGACGGGATACCAACGGTGACATGTGCATTATGTTTTCCTCTAAAATTCTCGTAAGTGTGTCCTATTGTACGTGGCGAAACTCGTTGGAGACAAAAAGTGCCTGGCAAAAAACAGACCAGCTCCGCAGTTCCAGGTTCTCGTTCGCTCCTTCTTCTGCCAGCGATTCACCAGATTCCCGGATGAACTGAAGTGCCTCGCCAATTTCTGTACTGGTCGGCAGGCGAGAAAGTGCCAGCTGGAAAGCAAACGTTACTCGCTCTTTCTCGTCATCGGATGTCATCAGTAGCCGCTGTGCAAATTCCCGGGATTTTTCCACAACAAAGGGGCTGTTCATCATGAAAAGGTCCTGCGACGGCACCGTGGTCACGGTTCGGTGACCAACCACCAGGCTGGGGTCAGCCAGGTCAAAAACGGAAAGCATCTCGGGCAGGCCATTTCGCAGGATCGGCAGGTAGACACTCCGGTGGTTACTCGGCTGGTGGATCTTGTCTGGCGTGAGCGCATCCTGGATTAACTTGTTCCCATGGGAACTGACAACCGATCCCTCGGGACGATCCTCCTTCAGCGTTCCGCTCACCGCCAGGATCGCATCCCGGATAGGTTCTGCCTCCAGCCGGCGCCGTGAATACCTCCAGAGATAGACATTATCTGGATCGATCTCATAATTGCGGTCGTCAAAGTCACCAGACGACTGGTACGCGCGGGTCATCACCAGTCGGCGAATCATCCTCTTGATCGACCAGCCATCCTCGACAAATTGCGCGGCCAGGTAGTCAAGCAACTCCGGATGACTCGGGCGTTCACCGTTAACACCAAAATTGTCCGGCGTGCGAACAAGTCCTGTTCCGAACAGGTGCTGCCAGAGACGGTTGACCATCACGCGGGAGGTGAGCGGGTTCTCATCGCTTGCAAGCCAGTTGGCCATTTCCAGCCGACCGCTCTGCCCACTAGAAAACAGTTCGCCACTCTCCCCGGCAAGGACACTAATCAGGCGGCGGGAAACCGGTTCCCCCTTGGCCGTCTCTCCCCGGATATAGACCGGCACCTCGACAATCTTCCCCGACTCCCTGATCCCCATGGCACTGCCTGGCGGATCGACGGCACTGGCCTGCAATTTCTTGAGCTGGGCCACCAGTTGCTGTCGCTGTCGGTTCAGCTTTGCCAACTGCATTTTCTGTTCCTCGGTCAGCTTGGGGGTCGGCTTCCCCTTGACCCGCTTGGGCCGCCGTTTCTTGATGTCGTCGTTGATAGTCTTGATCCGTCGGTTGAGCTGGTCAACCTGGGATTTCCACTGCTCGTACGCTTTCATCGCCGCCGGGTCGTCTTCCACCAGCACGTGAAGTCCGGTCGCCGGGGCACCACCCATGTTGTTTCCACCACCGCCATAGAGTGTCTGGCTGCTGGCAAAGATACCAGCCAGGCCGTAGTAGTCGGTGGTCGGAATGGGATCAAACTTGTGGTCATGACAGCGTGCACAGGCAACTGTCAGTCCAAGAATTGCCCGGCTGGTCACCCCGATCTGGTCCGCGGCGACATCCGGAATGAAACCGCCCGGCTTGCCCTTGATGACGGGCTTGGATGCCAGGGCAAGGAAACCGGTGGCAACAAGATACTTGTTTTGCTGCTCGACACCTTCGTGCGAAAGCAGGTCCCCGGCAACCTGTTCGACCAGGAAGTCGTTGTACGGCGTGTCGGCATTGAAGGCATCGATCACGTAGTCACGGTATCGCCAGGCATGTGGGAAGAGTGCGTTCCGGCTGTTCCCGTTGGATTCGGCATAGCGAGCCACATCCAGCCAGTGACGTCCCCAGCGTTCGCCATAACCAGGTGACTCGAGCAGCGAGTCAACTAGGTCCCCAAGCGCCGCATCCCGTTTCGCTCCCTTGAGTTTCACTACCCAGCTTGCCAGTTCCTCGGGTACCGGCGGCAGGCCGACCAGGTCAAAGTAAAGCCGGCGCACCAGCGATTCTGGCGTTGCCAGGCCAACTGGCTTGAGACCCTCCTGTTTGAGCTGCCTGGCGACAAACTGGTCAATCCCCGAGCGTGACCAGGCGGGGTCCTTCGTGCGGGGGACGGCCGGTTTCTTGACGGGCTGGAACGACCAGAATTGCCGCCCTTTTTCCAGGTCGATCGTTGTCGCGATGACTTCCTTGCCGTCACGTGGATCGGGAGCTCCCATCTTGATCCAACGCACAAAATCCTTGATCACCGGATCGGGGAGTTTTCCCTTGGGAGGCATCTCCAGGTCTTCATGCCGCAGGGCAGAGAGCAGCAGGCTTTCTTCCACGTCGCCAGGGACAAACACCGGCCCGCTTTCCCCACCACGACGCATACCATCGCGATCGTCAAGCACCAGCCCTCCCTTGAGCTTGTCCGCTTTCCGGGCCTCGGCCGAATGGCACTTGTAGCAATGCTGGACCAGGACAGGCCGGATACGGGATTCAAAAAACTCCAGTTGCTCCGGAGTCTGGGCACAGAGGTTCGAAGAAAGTCCGAGAACGATACTGAAACCCGCCAGTAACGATAATGTCCGGAAAATACTTGTCATCCTGATTCTATTATCCCGCCCTTATGCAATCAGGTCCTCAGTAACAATCCCGTGGACATCGGTCAGACGGAAATCCCGTCCGCTATAGCGGTAAGTAAGTTCCTCATGGTCGATTCCCATCAGGTGCAGGATGGTGGCATGCAGGTCGTGGACGCTCATCCGTTTCTCCACGGCAAATTCGCCCACCTCGTCCGTAGCACCATGAATATATCCCCCCTTTGCACCACCCCCCGCAAGCCAGACCGTAAATCCCGTGTTGTGATGATCACGGCCCTTGGCACCCTGTGCCCCCGGGGTACGACCAAATTCCCCGCCCCAGACGATCAAGGTCTCATCCAACAGGCCATGGGACTTCAAATCCGTGATCAGGGCTCCGATCCCCTGGTCACTCTTTTCCGCATCTCGCTTGTGGTCCATGATATCCCCATGGGCATCCCAGGGCTGTCCACTCCCGTAGTAGAGCTGGACCATGCGAACCCCTCGTTCCACTAGCCGGCGAGCAATCAGGCAGCCATTGGAGAACTCCCCTTCCCCGTACATCTCGAGTGTCTCTTTCGTCTCCCGGCTGATATCAAAGGCTTCCTGTGCCTCAGACTGCATTCGATAGGCAATTTCCAGTGACTGGATACGAGCCTCCAGCGCCTGGTCTTCCTTTCGCACGTTCTGGTGCCGACGGTTGAGCTTCTGCATCAGGTCCAGCACACTCCGTTGCGATCCGGGGGTGAGGTAGTTGTTACGGAGATGCCCGATAACGTTGCTTGGATCAATCTTGGAGTTATTGATATGTGTGCCCTGGTAAATGCCAGGCAGGAAGCTGTTATTCCAGAGTGCCGGTCCCACCACCGGCTTGCCAGGACAAAGCACAACAAATCCCGGGAGGTTCTGGTTCTCGCTGCCGAGGCCATAAGTGAGCCATGACCCCAGGCAGGGGCGAATTGGCTGCTGGTGGCCACTGTTCATCATCAACAACCCGGGCTCATGATTCGGCGTGGTCGTGTGCATCGACCGGATCACGCAGAGGTCATCGGCATTACGGGAAAGATGAGGGTAGAGCTCACACATCTCGATCCCGGATTCACCATACCTGTCAAACGTGAAGGGACTCGGCATGTACTTGCCGCGTTTACCCTGTTTCCCCTCGTGTGTTTTCAGCGCCGGCTTGGGATCGAACGTATCCACGTGGGACGGGCCACCGTTCATGAACAGGAAGATCACGTGCTTCGCCCGTGCCTTGAAGTGTGGCGCCTTGGGAGCGAGTGGATTCCTGGTACGTCTCTCTCGCTCTGATTCCGCGTGCAAGAGGCTGGAAAGGCCGAGCATGCCGACGCCGGTACCACAATGACGGAGCATGGCCCTTCGCGAAAACGGGGTCTGGGAAGATGACATGACTTCTTTTCCTGTGGCGTGCCGTGTTAGTTAATCAATGTAAAGAAACTCGTTGGATCCAAGCAATGCAAGCGAGAGTTGTTCAAGGGGCGAGAGCTTGTCCTCTCCCGGATTGACGTTCGAGACGAGATCAAGGAATTCCCTGAAAACCGCCACTTCTTCTTTATCGGCACCACGAGCAAAGAGAAGCTGGTAGGCATACTCTACCTGCTCCTCGACTGTCGGACCGGCCCTTTCCACGATCTGCTTTGCCAGCGATCGGGCCCGGGCAATCATGAACTCGCTATTAAGCACAAATAACTGCTGCAGCGGTACCGTCGTCGTGGTCCGGTTGGCCGCGGTGATATTGGGGTCCGGGAAATCAAAAAGACGCAGTAGTTCATCGAGCTGATGGCGGCTAACAAACCCATAAATTGTCCGCCGCCTGTTGTTCTTGTCCGAGAGCTGAAGCGAGGGGCCTCCGATCGTCAGATCGAGTTCCCCGGTGACCGCCAGCACGGCATCCCGCCAGGGCTCGATCTCCAGGCGCCGTCGGTTCATCTTCCAGAGAAGTCGATTTTCCGGATCCTTGAGAAATGCCTTGGCATTGTGATCGTTTCCCTGCTGGTAAACCGAGGAGAGCACGATCTCCCTGTGGAGCCACTTCATCGACCAGTCATTCTTGATGAACTGGCCTGCCAGGTAGTCCAGCAGTTCAGGGTGGGAGGGACGTTCCCCGAGTTCCCCGAAGTTACTCGTCGTACGCACAATCCCGAATCCAAAATGTCCTTTCCAGATACGGTTGACCATCACCCGTGCCGTGAGCGGAATCTCCGGTGACGTAATGGACCGCGCCAGTTCCAGCCGTCCACTTCCTTCTGTCTCAAATGGCTGCTTCCTACCACCGGTGAAGATCGATGGCAGGGAACGAGGGGCATTCTCTCCCAGGTTTGTCGGATTGCCACTCAGGTAGACTTTCAGGTCGGCACCCTTTCCATCAGCAAGGGAATGGACCATGTGAATCTGGATCGCCTCAGCCTCCTTCTTCATTTCTGCATGACGACTGCGCAGTTCCAGCAGACCGGTCCTGGCTGGTTCCCGGAGCTTCCCTTCCACCTCGTTCCCCGGCAGTCCCAGGAGCCCCTCGTCGTAAAGCAGCCAGGAGAGCAAGAGTGCCGACTCGCGTGTCACATCCTCTTCTGCAGCTGATGCTTTCTTCTCGGCCACAGGATCCATGCCCGGCGGCGGGTCGAGTACCAGCCTGGCCCCTGAGAACACCGTGTGGTCACAGTTGATTGGATTGCCATCCGCACCCTCCCCTGCTCCGGTGGTCACCAGCGTCAGATAGCGCGCCTCCGCCGGCACGGCAACCTCGAAACGGACGAACCTGCCATCGCCCTTGAGCGGGACTGGTGGCGGATCGCCAAAGTAATAGACCATGTCATTCTCATCGACCTTGAGCGGCTCACCATTCACCTCTGCCGCGAGGATCGCATCATAGACCGCTTCCTTGCGATGTGGGCGTGAGAGGATGACCGCCATGTGAGCACTCGGAGCATCGTTCCCGGCAACGTCATCATTGATACCCGCCCGGTCGGCGATGAAGACAAACTTCTGGTCGGCTGGCAACAGGCCTGCCCGCCGGATCTCTGCCAGGTCAAACGTGACCAGGGCATTGGCGTGCATACCGATTCCCTGCTCGGCACGGCCCATGCCGGGATTGGCCGGTTTCCCCTCGGTACGCAGGCCGCCCTGCGTGTCCCAGCCATCATTGGTCACCGAGCCGTGCGTGCTTCCATCACCACCAAGATGGCTGAACTGGAAGCGTATCCCCTCGGCAATCTCCAGGGTGCCATCCAGCCCAAGGGCAACGCGATCCACACCCAGGTCCCCGGCCGCGGCAGTCGCCTTGAACTTGTCCGAGCTGACAGCCGCATCCAGGCTGACAGCAGATGAATCATCAAACAGGTTGCCCAGCGGAATCTCTCCGGCCGGTACCTCCGCGCGATCATTGCCATCCACAAAGGCCAGGTTGGCGCCAAAATGCCCCAGGATCTCCTCTCGCTGTGGCAGGAGCTGTTCGGCCTGTCGCTGGAGCGAATCTCCAAACTCCCTGACCGCTGCCAGGGCCTGCTCATCTCCGGATAGGTCCATCGTGGCATCCTGCGACGCACGCAGTTCCCACCAGGGGACCAGCTGAGGTCGGATTGCCTTCTGGCTGGCATTCTTCACCGGCGAAAGGTAACTGACCCAGCGCATCAGAAGCGTGGGGCTCAGTTTCTGTTCCTTTGCCAGCTGGTCCGCAATTTTCTTCGGTTTCTCCCCCCCCGTGCTCCGGTTCGTCACGGTCCAGGCAGCTACCACGTAGGAGGGAATCTCTGTGACCAGGCTGGGACGCAGCTCACGAGCCTGGTCGGCAAGGTAACGGTCGATTACCAGCTGGTGTTCCCTGACTGCACTATCTGCTTCTTTCCGCTGGGCAACCGTTTCATCGGAGGCCATCGGTCGTTCCCGGTACTGGCTACTGGAGAAGATCCCTGTCAGCCCGTAGTAATCCTGCATCGTGATGGGATCAAACTTGTGATCGTGACAGCGTGCACAGGAGACCGTCAGGCCCAGGATACCCCGGGTCAACGTATCGACTCGATCGTCCCACTCGTCGGCCAGCGCCTTCGCCTTCTCGCCATTGTCCTGGTAATAAACCGGGCCCAGGGCAAACAGCCCCAGGGCTGCCAGTCGCTGGTGCCGGTTCGGTTCCCCGGTCAGGTCACCGGCAATCTGGTTGACCAGGAACTGGTCATACGGCATATCCTGATTGATCGCCTCGACAACCCAGTCGCGGTAACGGTATCCAAGCGGATACTTGCGAGCCTTGAACGTGTGCGCCTGGTCCTCCCCGTAACGGGCAATGTCCAGCCAATGCCGCCCCCATCGCTCACCGTAGTGTGGCGACTCGAGTAACTGGTCAACCACGTTTTCAATCGCATCGTCAGAATCGTCTGCCAGGAATTCCTGAAGCTGTTCCGGGGTGGGAGGCAGGCCAACCAGGTCAAAGGAAAGACGACGCAGCAGCGCGGCACGATCCGCCGGTTCGGCCGGGGAGATCTTCTTCTGCTCAAGGGCCGAGAGGATATAGCGGTCGATGTCCGTGCGTGCCCAGTTCTTCTCGCGAGTCCGGGGTACCGGGCCCGGCGCCAGTGGCTGAAAAGACCAGAAGGTAAGTGCCTCGGCAAAGTTGATCGTGCTGGCGACCTGCGGGGCGTCACCGGCCCGGGGATCCGGGGCCCCCATGGAAATCCACTTTTCGAAGTCCGCGATGATGGCATCCGAGAGCTTCCCGTCCGGAGGCATCTCGTAGCCGTCGTACTTGAGTGCCTTGAGCAAGTTACTCTCGGCCGGCTCGCCAACCACAATCGCCGGACCTGAATCCCCCCCCTTGAGCAGGCCCGCCCTACTGTCGAGTAGCAGGTCTCCCT
>JAPYUD010000123.1:0-8665 GCA_029936215.1 Pirellulaceae bacterium
GGGCTGACACCCCCGGAGATCAGCACCACGAAACCAGGCAGGTCCTCGGTCTCCGAGCCCAGGCCATAAGTCACCCAGGATCCAAACGAGGGGCGACCCGAGCGTGGGGAACCGGTATAGAGCAGCAGCTGGGCCGGGGCATGGTTAAACTGCTCGGTGTACATCGACTTGACGATCGTCAGGTCATCGGCCACGCCGGCCAGGTGCGGAATGGCCTCCGACATCCAGGTACCACTCTCGCCATGCTGGCGGAACTTCTGCGGGGTCCCCAACAGCGTGGGATGAGCCGAGGTGAAGGCGAAACGTTTGCCCTTGTAAAACTCGTCGGGGCATTTCTCGTCATTGCGACGTACCAGTTCCGGCTTGTAGTCCAGCAAATCCAAGTGGGGCGGCGAGCCTGCCAGGTGCAGGTAAATCACCCGCTTGGCAGTCGGTGCAAAGTGCGGCATCCTGGCCGAGAGCGGATTGACAAAACCGGCCGGGGCTGCCGTGCTCGGTTGTCCCGAAAGGCCGGCCAACGCCATCGCGCCCAGTCCCATCTGGCAGTCGCGAAGGAAATGGCGACGGGTCAGTTGCTGGAGATGATCGGCGTGTGGTCCCATGGCTCGTTTCCTGTTATCGCTTGCTGAGTGTTTCATCCAGGTTCAAAAGCACGTTGCTGATCACGGTCCAGCTGGCTAATTCCACCAGGTCCGATCCCTCCGCCGCCGGCCCGGCAAAGGAAGTAGCCATCTGCATCGCCAGTTCCTTATCGGCAGCATAACGCGTATGAAGTTGGGCATAAAGTTCCGCCAGTCGCTGTTTTTCCTTCTTCGTCGGCGGACGCCCCACCGAGCGGCGGAAGCCAAACTCGACCTGGTCCGCAAGGTCACCGGAAGAGTGGGCAATCACCTGGCGGGCCAGCTCCTGGGCTGCCTCCACGTAGACCGGGTCGTTGAGCGTGACGAGTGCCTGCAGCGGCGTATTGGTACGGCCGCGGCGAATCGTACAGACGTTACGGCTGGGAGCATCAAAAGCGGCCATCGACGGATAGGGAATGCTCCGCCGCCAGGAAGTATAGAGTCCACGGCGGTACCCGTCCTCACCCGGGCTGGTCTTCCAGTCGGTGGAACCGCCAAAGGCGGCCTTGAGACCCAGGTTGGGACGCAGAGGCTGAACACTGGGACCGTACATCTTGTCGCTCAAAAGACCACTCACCGCCAGCGCCTGGTCACGGATCATCTCGGCCGAGAGCCGGAAACGGGGTCCTCTCGCCAAAAGTCGGTTGTCCGGATCTCGCTCGACAAGATCGCTTTTAACGCGGCTTGACTGCCGGTAGGTGGCGGACATCACGATCGTCTTGAGCAGCCCCTTGACGTTCCACTGGTTCTCCATCAACTCCACCGCCAGGAAGTCCAGAAGCTGGGGATGACTCGGAAGGGAACCCTGGGTTCCAAATTCCTCGCTGGTCGCCACCAGCCCGATTCCAAAAAGCTGTTCCCAGTAGCGGTTGACCACCACGCGAGCGGTGAGCGGGTTATCACGACTGACCAGCCACTGGGCGACTCCCAGACGGTTGAGCGGGGCACCTTCCGGAAAACCATGGAACACGTCCGGCACTCCCTGGCTGACCTCTTTCTCCTTGGCCAGGAAGTTGCCACGGATCTGGATATTGGTGGTCCGCTGCTTGTCCGCTGGCAGTTCCTTCATTACCGGCACCGTGGCCCCCTTCATCCCGGCCACCTGCTTCTGAAGGGCAGCAATCTTGTCGACCACTTCTTTCGGCGGCGGGACGACCTGGTTGTAGTAATCCACCAGCAGCTGCCGGCTGTCGGCATCCAGTTCATCGAGTGGTCGATCCAGCAATCCAGAAATGGTTCCCGGGACCAGCTTCACCGCCCCCTCGGCAGTCGTTGCGGAAATGCGGAAGCGACCGAGGCTGTGTTTTTCGCCATAGTTCTGGACCAGCGTGATCTTCAGCTTCGTCACGCCCCCCTCGACACCCACTGGCTCCTTGAGCTGGAAGAACGCCTGGCTGGCCGAACCGATGAAACCGCCGACTGCCCAGCCCGCTCGCTTGGTCTTCTCATCGCCATCAATCGCAGCCCTGGCAACCCAGCCCTCCACCGGCTCGGTCTTTCCATCCCCGGCCTGTTCGGCATCGGCAGAAGCATCGGCAAAGAGAAGCGGTACGGCACCGGTCAGGTCCGCTTCCAGTTCCCGCTGCGGTGCCTTGGCATAGGTTTCTTTCCAGACCAGTTCGCGGTTCTCATCCAGGATCGAGAGCACAAAGCCGTCCAGGCGGGACTGCAGGTTACTGTCGGTTCGGTTCCAGATCCGCAGCTGGTCAATCGGGAACGTGCCCCCCAGGTCGACCTCGATCCAGGGATCCTTCTCGATATTCGTGTGAGTGACGGAATTGGCCGCGTAGTTGCCATCGGTATTGCCGTCAATCGCTCGCTCGGGCGGCCCACCAAAGCCCGTCGACGACTGCGTTGCCTTACCGTCCCGGGCAATATTCTTGCCATCCTGAAGAACCTCGATCTCGGCAACATGGATCATCTTGCCCTCGCCGGCAAGATCCAGCCGCACGAACTGCCCCGTGCGCCTGGGCCTGGCATCCGAGTGGTCTACCAGGCGAAGTTCCGAGAGCACGAAGTTGCCACCATCGGACCGGCCCGGCCCCTTGGCCGGGAGCGTTTCATCGGGCAAGGCTTCCAGCCGCAGACCGGTGATGCCCGAGAGCGGAACCTCCACGTCCAGAACGTAGGTCTCCATCTCCGGACGATCTCCCGAGGCGACGATACTGCCATCGTCATTCACCGTCAGCGTCGTGCCACCGCTCGATTCGGCCTGCCGGGGGACAAGCGTCTGCCATGAAAAATCGCGGCTTGCCAGCTCGCTCCACTCTTTGAGCCTGGCAGCCAGGTCCTCCTCGCTCGGCGAGAGCCGCTTCGTCAACTCGGCGACCTGGTCTTCCAGTCTCGACTTCTCTTGTTTCTGCGACTCGGTCATGACTGTCAGCAGCGGCGATTCGTCGCGGCGATCGGCATCCTCGCTCTGGTTAAAGAAGGCGAAGAAGCGAAAGAATTCTTCCTGCGAGACCGGGTCGTACTTGTGATCGTGGCACTGGGCGCAGCGGATGGTGGTCCCCATCCAGACCTGCATCGTGGTGTTG
The DNA here is from genome assembly GCA_029936215.1 of Pirellulaceae bacterium. Lineage (GTDB taxonomy): Bacteria > Planctomycetota > Planctomycetia > Pirellulales > Pirellulaceae > SAT2750. Next base: position 3,158 of record JAPYUD010000123.1, read on the forward strand.
ACCCGATCGACGATTGCCACGTTGCGGAATTCCTCGTCGTTGGTCCCCCCCTCGCTGTTGGTCAGCGTGTTTCGATGGAAGGCGGTTGCCACTCGCTGCCAGTCGGTCGATTCGGGAATCAGGTCCCCGGCAATCTGTTCCACGGTGAACTGGTCAAAGGGAAGGTTGTCATTGAAAGCACGGATCACCCAGTCCCGGTAGAGCCAGATCGTGCGAGGCGGGTCATCGGCGTAGCCGGCCGAATCGGCGTAGCGGGCCAGGTCCAGCCACATCGCCGTCCAGCGCTCGCCGTAACGGTCCGAGTCGAGCAGCTGGTCCACCAGTTTCTCGTAGGCATCCGGTGACTTGTCGTTGACGAACTGGTCCACCTGGTCGATCGGGAGGGGCAGGCCGGTCAGGTCCAGTGCCAGCCGGCGAGCAAGCGTGTAGCGATTAGCCTCGTCGGTGGGGGCCAGTTTCTCACGGTCCAGGCGGGCCAGCACGAAGCGGTCGAGCGAGGAGCGGATCCAGGAAGGATCGGAGACCTCGGGAAGTTCCGGACGAACCGGTGCCAGGTAGGCCCAGTGTCCCGCGTAGACCGCCCCCTCTTTAATCCACCGGCGGAAGAGTTCAATCTCCCCTTCTGTCAACGTCAGCCCGCTGTCAGGCGGGGGCATCCTCTCGTCCGGCCCGGCAGCCAGGCGGGAGAGCAGCTCACTTCCATCAGGGTCCCCGGGCGAGATCACTCCCAGGTCATCAATCGCCACCTCTCGCTGGTCCAGCCGCAGGTCGGCCTTGCGCTGCTTGGCATCGGGACCATGGCAGCGAAAGCACTTGTTCGAGAGCAGAGGACGGATATCGCGGTTAAAGTCGACCGGCGGTTCGGCAGCAGGCAGCGACGACGCCAGCAGGGCGACAATCGCGATCAGGATGGAAACAGGTCGGTACATGGTACAAGCAGGAAACAGGTTATTCTTCCTTTCAACAGGTTACCACATTGCCGGTGACTGGCGAGGAAACAGCAACTAGAACAACTCCTCGATCGGTTCTCCCTCGGTCAGGATCGGCACCGGACGGCCGGAGTTATTGAGGAAAGACCGCGCCGGGTCGATGCCGAAGCGGCGGTAGATCGTCGCCAGCAGGCAGTTGCTGTTCATAATCCGCCTGACCGGTTCCTCGGCCCGGCGATTAGTCGCCCCGATTACCTGTCCCATTCGCAGTCCGCCCCCGGAGAGCAGTACGCTCATGGAGTTGGGCCAGTGGTCCCTGCCGGGGCGGCCACTGGCGTCCTTGTGATTGATCTTGGGCGTACGGCCAAACTCGCCACAGAAAATAAACAGCACTCGCCGGTCCAGGCCCCGGTCATAAAGGTCCTCGATCAGCGCCGAGACGGACTGGTCGAAGGAGGGAAGCTTCTCGCGGTAGGCATTAAAAATGTGAGAGTTGACCGAGTGGTCGTCCCAGTTACTGGTCCGGCCGATCTCTTGCGGCAAACGGTAGGTCGCCTGGCACTGGACAAACCGCACCCCGGACTCGACAAGCCGACGGCAGGTAAGCAGGCTCTTGCCCCAGTGCGTGTCGCCATAACGCTGCCGGGTCCGCGGCGATTCCTGCTCCAGGTCAAATGCCACGCGGGTCCGCGGGCTGGCAAGCATCGCCATCGCCCTCTGGCGAAAAATGTCCACCGATCCGAGAGATCGCTCGTTTTCCAGGGCCGCGGGAAGCCGGTCGAGCTGATCGAGCACACGGCGGCGGCGGTTCAGGCTCAGCATCCCCCCCTCGCTGATTCGCAGGTCATCGGCCGTGCCGGGAGTCCGGTAGATCGGCACCGGGCCATAGCGGTTGTTCCCACTTGCCGAATCCGGAAATTCATTCGGCATGTAAGCCTCGCAGGAAGACCCCAGGTAGGCTGCTCCACCACCATAAAACTCTGTATTCCCGATAAACGGCGGGATCTCGCTAAGCTGGGACTCCAGGTGCTTGGCAACCACGCTTCCCATGGTGGGGAACTCCGAACGTTTCAGATTGGCCTGGATCGATGGGTAGCCGCTAAGAAGCCGGTTCGTGCCGCCAGAGTGCTCGGCCCGTTCGTGGTGCAGGCTACGGACCAGGGCAAACTTGTCCGCCAGCCGGGAAAGCAGTGGCAGCTGCTCGCTGATCTCGATCCCGGGGACATTGGTCGCAATCGGGCGAAATGGCCCGCGGTACTCGACCGGCGCCTCGGGCTTGAGGTCCAACAGGTCCAGGTGGCTGGGTCCCCCGTTGGCCCAGAAGAGAATTACCGAGAGGTCATCGTTGAGCCGGGGCAGCGGAACCCCGTCGGCATCGGTGACCAGCCGGGGAGCGGCCTCTAAAAGCAGCTGGGACGGGGAGAGCCCGCCGCAGAGCGCCCCCAGGCTCAGTCCCCCCAGGCGCAGCCACTCGCGGCGACCAATCGGGCCACGGCAACGTCCAGTCGTGTCAGATGGAGCAGGCATGCAGGTATTTCATCCCGGGCTGGCGACGGCACTCTGGTGTTGCCGTCCTGTCTCCCTTCCATGATATCACAACTTGCTTTGGAGACGTCAGTCGAAAATGGACCAGAAGACGCTGGAAAACTGCTGGATCGGCCTGCTGGATCACCTATATTCGAATCGCACAGCCTTCCAACGACACAGCAAAAGGACTCCCGCCATGGCCAAGATCCCGGAAAACATGTACCTGGATTACATCAAGAAAACAGCCCTGGCCCTGCGAGCAGCAGACCAGCCTCCAGCGACCCTGCAAGAGTGGACTCACCGCCGCGGAGAGCTGCGCGGCCAACTGGAAAAGTCGCTGGGTGAGTTCCCGGCGGAAAAGGCCCCACTCAAGGCCCGCACGGTCGGCCAGATTCAGGAGGATGGTTACCGGCTGGAGAAGATCCTCTTCCAGACCTGGCCCGGCCTGACGATGACCGCCAATGCCTACATCCCTGACGGCGAGGGGCCATTTCCTGCGGTCCTCTGCGTGCACGGCCACTGGCAGCCTGCCAAGCAGGAACCGAGGGTCCAGGCCCGCTCGATCGGACTGGCCAAGCTCGGATTTTTCGTGCTTGCGGTGGACGCTTTTGGGGCCGGGGAACGGGGACTCGAGAAACCGCTGGGCGAATACCACGGCGAGATGGTTGCCTCCACGCTCTGGCCGTCCGGCCAGTCCCTGGCCGGGATCCAGGTTTACGAGAACATCCGAGCCGTGGACTACTTGCAATCGCGAAGCGAGGTGATCGATAAGAAGATCGGCATTACCGGGACCAGCGGTGGTGGCAACCAGACGATGTACGCCGGTGCTTACGAGGAGCGATTTGGTTGCGTCGTACCGGTCTGCTCGGTAGGGACCTACCAGGCTTACCTGGGAGCTGCCTGCTGCATGTGTGAAATGGTCCCCTCGGCAATGACCTACACCGAGGAGTGGGGCGTACTGGGACTGGTCGCCCCCCGCGGCCTGATGGTGATCAATGCCACGCGGGATGCTTTCCAGTTCTCCGTCGGGGAAGCAAAGAAATCGATCGCCCAGACCAGCAAGGTTTTTCAGCTCCATGACAAGCCCCAGAACGTACGGCACGTGGTCATCGACTCGGGACACGATTACAACCAGCCGATGCGCGAGGCGATGTACGGCTGGATGACGCTGCACCTGAAAGGGGAAGGCAACGGCGACCCGATCGCCGAACCGGAACTAGCGACTCGCGACCCGGAGTCGATTCGCTGTTACCCGGGGGACTCCCGGCCTGATGATTTTGTTACCGTGCCGCAGTTCGCCGCCAGCCAGGCCCGGGTAATCACCAGCACTAATGGCCCTCCGCTTCACAAGATGCACTGGGAAGCGGAAAGGCTCTGGCGCGGGGATAGCTTCAAGCAGCTCTTCCACTCCAGCCTGGGCACCGCTCGTGGCACAGGGGAGCTTTCTGACACCGATCAGCCAGGCGAATTCCACCTCGAGACCGAGCCCGGCATCACGCTGCCGGTCCGGTCGCAGCAGGAAGCCCGGCGAGTACGACAACGCGTGATCCTGCTGGACCTGGAGACAGGGGCGGCAGCCGCTGAGAGCGAGCTGGCAAAAGACCTGGTCGACGCGGGAGTCCAGGTGATCTCCATCGATCTTCGGGCAACCGGGGTAACCGCCCCGCCAGGAGATGCCATCTCCCGGACGCTCGACCACAACAGTGCCCAGTGGGGGCTCTGGATCGGACAGCCGCTGCTGGTGCAGTGGGTCCGTGACGTCCGCAGCCTGCTCGATGCACTGGGGGAGGAGAAAGTGGAAACCAGCCTGGCCGGAACCGGGGCGGCAGGAGTCGTGGCCGCCTGCGCAGCGATCGCCGACAGTCGCATCGACCGCGTGGCAGTCCTGGAGAGTCCATTGAGCCTGGTCAGTGACGCACCTTACCCAAAGGGCCGGGTGGGAATCCTGGTTCCGGGCATGCTGCATCGCATCGGCGACATCGCCCAGCTGCTCTCACTCTGTGCTCCCCGTCCACTGCTGGTCGCCGGGGGCATGGCGGGCAACGGAGAGAAGCTCGAGAGGGCCGGGCTGGAAAGCCTGCTCGATTACCCGCGTGAGGCCTACAAGATTGCCGCGGGGCCCGGAAAACTGAGGATCGAGGACGCGTCCAGCAGTGCGGCGGTTACCGGCTGGCTCGCCGGAAAGGGCTAAAAGGCCGGGGCTGGCTGTTGGCATTTAATGTTTGTGGTCGATAACGGTATATTAGAGACAAGCCAGTTTACCGGGACCCCGCTGTCATGACCCACCCGCACAACAATGCCGGGCAGCTTTCACGCCGCGATGTGCTGCGCGTGGGAGGACTTGCCGGAATGGGCCTGACGCTGCCGCAGTTGCTTTCGCTTCGAGAAACATCGGCGGCACGAAAATCGTCGACCTTCGGCCGTGCCCGCCGGGTGATCATGCTCTTCCTGCACGGTGGTCATCCACAACAGGAAACATTCGATCCCAAGCCAGATGGCCCCTCGGCCGTGCGCGGAGAATTCGGGGCAATCGCCACCCGTGTTCCGGGAGTCCATTTCTCGGAGCTTTTGCCGAACTGTGCTGCGATCATGGACCGCCTGGCGATCGTCCGCTCGATGTCGCATGAGAACGCCAACCATGTGCAGGCCTGCCTGCCGGCACAGACCGGGCACAAGCATCCGCCCCAGTTCCAGTCGAAGGGCGATTTCCCACCCTCGGACACCGACTTTCCACCGATCGGCGCGGTCCTGGATCACCTTCGTCCGGCGCAGGCAGAGCTGCCCACCTGGGTCCGGGTCGGCCCCCTGATGCGTCGCAGTAACGGTACCACGCTGCACGGACAGGTTCCCGGCCTGCTTGGCAAGCAACACTCGAGCTTTGTCGTCGACCAGCCGCTGCTGCCAGCGGACGTGCAGATCAAGGCACTCGAGCCACTCGCGGGGCTCAGTGGCCTGCGGCTCAGTGATCGGGCCAACCTGCGGACCGAATTCAACCAGCTCAGCAACCAGCTTGACCAGGTGGCAGAACAACACGACCTGGATGGCTTTTACC
>JAPYUD010000124.1:0-8654 GCA_029936215.1 Pirellulaceae bacterium
GCTCTTGAGGGAGACCCGGATGACCAGCTTCTCGACCGGCTTGGAGGTGTACTTGGCAGTGCTCAGGGGAAGGAGCAATTCAGTAAGACCTCCCACCCGCGGACAGACCTGGCTGTAACGAAGCGTAACGGTACGCTCGGCTCCGGCCGGCACGGGGAAGACACTGGTCTTGAACATGCCGCTTCCCATCCACTCCAGGAGGGCAGGGTCGCGGTTGCGGCGGATATAACCCTCGTAAATACGGCGGGCCTCCTCCCGGTCCAGCACCTTGCCGTCGTATTCCTTGCCGTCCACGAGCAAGGTCAGGCGGTCAATCGCACCGTCATAAGGGATCGGGAACATGAAACAGACTTCCATGGTCCGATTGCCCGTGTTCACGAACGTCTGGGAGACCTGCACGCGGGCGACCTGGTCGCTGAGCGTGGCGTTCATTTCCAGTTGCTTGATGCGATAGGAGGAGGGGGGCGGAACTGGAGGACGAGGAGGATGGGGAGGGTGAATGATCGGGCGAGGAAGACGGTAATGATGGTCCGGGTGGACATCGACCAGAAGTCCCTGGCCCATCACCACAAGCGGGGTGGAGAGCACGACGGCCAGCAGGATTGTCAGCTGCAAAAGCTGCTGGTGACGATAAGGGTGTCCGTTATCGTGTGCGCGGGGCATGCCACTCATCAAATTCTCCTTCTCGATGGGATCTGTTCCGTTTCCCTGGCCGGGTGTTTTTTGCTTCCTGGAGTATAGACGCAGCACTCGTGGTTTCAGTTCCATCTGATTGAACCCGTTTCGTTCACCAGAGTATCGTCGGATTTCTCAGTCGTTTCTACTTGATCTTGTCGGTGTGGGCTGCTTTTGACACACTACCGCCCCGCATTCAAGTCAGAAAAATGGGAAATCTCCCGTTAAAGAAAAATGAGCTATTCTTCCCTGAAAACTGCCAGTTGGTGCGTGGCGACAACGGCCATGTTGTTGCCTGGCTGCCTGGCTCCGGACATCTGGCAACTGGCGAACCAGGGCCCGGGGAATATCGAGCAGATGGGGGAAGATGGATTTACCGGTCCACGACTGGAAAACCCGATGGTGATTCCCGTGCAGGACCGGGAATTACTCTGGGGCCAGCTGGTCGACACGATCGATGATTACTTCCGCATCGCCAGCGAGCAGCGGGTCCGGCTGGTGGGAACCGTGCTCACCGAGGGGCGGATTGAAACCGCCCCGCAACCTGCTGCTACATCCCTGGAACCATGGCGCAGTGACTCGATTCCGGGTTACCATAACCGGCACGCGACCTACCAGTCGATACGCCAGCGGGCCACCGTACGGGTGATTCCCGTGGCTGACGGATTCAAGATCGACGTGGCAGTCTACCGGGAACTGGAAGACCTGGACCGCCCGGAATTTTCCACCGTTGGCGGGGCCACGCTCCGGCACGATGGTTCCCTGACACGACCGGGTGAGGAGTGGGAAGATCGGCCGATCCGCCTGGGCTGGATACCGGTCGGTCGAAACCCGGCACTGGAACAGGCGATCCTGTTCCAGCTCCAGCAGCGGATGGCTGCTCCCGTTGAGCCGATGCCCACGGTTGCTCCCTGAGTCCGGCATGCTGGTTTTCAGGCAGCGGCTTTTGGCGCACTGCCGGCGACCGGCAACATGATCGTGAACTGCGTGCCCTTGCCGACGCTGCTTTCCACGCGAATCCGCCCCTGGTGCGCCTCGATGATGTTGCGGCAGGCCGACAAACCCAGGCCGGTGCCCCCCTTGCCGCTCTCGTCGGGACCATCCTTGGTACTGTAAAAGCGATCAAAAATTCGTGGCAGCTTCTCCTTGGGTATCCCGGACCCGGAATCACGAACCACCATCACCACCATCTCGTTGCCGGTGTCGTGAGAGAGCTTTAACAGGATCGTGCCACCATCTGGCATGGCCTGCCGGGCATTGATCAGCAGGTTGAGTAACACCTGCTGGATCTGGTTTCCGTTAGCCATCGCTTCAGGGACATCCTCAAACTGCTTATCGAGGCGGATCCGGTACTTGGTCATTTCCCGTTCGAGCAGGATCAGTGACTCCTGGAAGATCTGGCCCAGGTTGGTCGGCTCCATCTCGTCGGACCGATTACGAGCCATCCCCAGCACGGCGTTGGTGATCTGGGCCGCCCGTTCGCTCGAGATGAGGATCTTGTTCAGTGCCTTGTCACGCGTCGGCTTGTCATCATGACGGAGTCCCATCTTGGCATAGTTCATGATGGTCATCAGCACGTTGTTGAATTCATGCGTGGTGGTGCTTACCAGCTCACCCAGCGCCGTGAGTTTTTGTGCCTGGACAAGCTGTTGTTGCAGCATCTCGACCTGCTGCTGCAGGTCCCGCTTGCTGACGGTTTTCTTTTGATTTGATTGAGTCATCGTTTTTACGCTGTCCGATTGGGAAAACTGGCTGCAGGCTGAATATCTTGACTTGCTTACCGCAGTACGCCTGTTTACTCTGTCTTACCCGATGCAATTCTCTTAACATGTTGCAAATCAAGGGGTTATGTCATATTAATTATCGGAGAATCGATCTTGGGAACTCAAATCCATCGGGCTATAATCTACAGCCACAAAGAAAAGTGTGAGGAATAGTACGGTTTCAGAGCGAATTGAAATGCATACAGTCGAGTTATTGCACCAGGCCACGGAGCTTGCCCGCACCATGGGCTATGAGATTCGTGAAGAGTGGCTCGGGGGAACAGGGGGTGGGAGTTGCGAATTTGGCGGCAAACGGTGGATTTTCCTGGACCTGGGACACAATCCGCTGGAGCGGCTGGAGAATATGACGGATGTACTCTGCCAGGACCCCGCCATCCATCTTATTGAATTGCCCGACCCACTCCGCAAACTCTGGGGAATCGGCAAGGTCGGCTGAGGCTGCTCAATCAAGCTGCCGGTAGAGTTGATTGGCTGCGATGTACTGCTCGACAGCTCGCGGAGTCCGGTAGCGCAGGCTCTGTGTGCGAGCGGCTCGTTCCCTCAGGTCCCGGCTGGAGAGTTCAAGCTGGGGCATACTGACGACCGCCTGGCGTGCCTGTTCAACCCGCTCGGCGGAGGCAAGCTCCTCAAGCGCGGTGAAATCAACAGCTGGCTGGCCGGGCCTGGCGGCGACGACCGGGATTGCAAGCTGGCAGATCCGTTGCGGGTCTCGCCAGCTGGGCAGGTCCGAAAGCGAGTCCGCACCCATCAGCAGGTAGAGGGTTGCCTGGGGATGTTCGCTGGCAATCTCGGAAAGGGTCTCCACGGTATAACTCAGTCCACCACGTTCGATCTCCATGCTGGAGCAGCTGAAGCAGGGATGTCCGCCGATGGCGAGTTCCACCATTTCCTGACGTTCCACGGCGGTTGCTCCTACCGCGTCGCTCTTGTGGGGTGCCGTTGCCGCCGGAATAAACCAGACCGAATCGAGCGAAAGTTCTTCCAGGCAGACCTCTGCAAGCAGCAGGTGTCCGTAATGGATGGGGTCAAAAGACCCGCCAAGGATACCGATCCGCATGACGATTCCTGTCTGGTTATGATGAGACTGTCATCGGCTGTGAGTGAACTTCCTCTGCTTTCCTGCAGCTGCTTGCTTGCCAGGGGGGCCTCACGATTGCTATCGTAACGATCCGCATGCGGGCAAGCCACGGGGTCAGTTACTGAAGAGTGTTTCAGCTGGCTTTCCGGGAGCCTGTCCGGGAACGACAATGGCAATCATGAATCAATACCAGCCCCAGTTTTTTACTGATCCAGAGGATGATCCTTCTGCTGCCAATGATCTTTCTCCGGGGCAGGCGGTGACGGTGATCTTTTCAGAGGCGCCTGGAGGGCCCTTTGATTACCTGGTTCCGGTGGAATTGCAGGATTCGATTTCTCCCGGGCAGCGAGTGCGAGTGCCGCTGGGCAAGTCCAACCGACTGGTTACCGGATACTCTGTGGCTGTCGGTCCAGCGGATCCGAAAACACCGTGGAAACTCAAGCCGATTGACTCGGTTATCGACCAGCAGCCTCTGCTCTCCTTGAACATGCTTGAACTGACCCGCTGGATGGCTGACTATTACGTGGCCGGCTGGGGGCAGGTGCTTGAGGCGGTGGTGCCGGCCGGTGTGCGGAGCTCGGCGGGGACAAGAATGGTCACTTTTTACCAGCTGGCGGAGGGTGTGGCCGCGGAGCTGGAAAAAATCAAGTTGCCACCCAAGCAGCGCCGGGTTGTGGAACTGGCAGCGGGCAGGCAGCAGCCAACCCCGTCCCGGCAGCTTGCCGAGGAAGCAGGTTGCACGCAGGCCCCGCTGAAATCGCTGGAGAAAAAAGGCCTGCTGGTTGCCAGCCAGTTGCGGGTTCACCAGGAGGAGCTTGCCGAGCAGGTGGCCGGGCGGGAGGCCCCGCTGGAGTTAAACAGTGACCAACAGGCAGCCCTCTCGGTGATCCAGCAGGCGTGCCAGAGGGGTGAGCAGCAGACAGTGTTGCTCCAGGGCGTTACCGGTAGCGGCAAGACGGAAGTCTACATCCAGGCGATCGAGCAGGTGGTCCGGGAGGGGCGACAGGCGATCGTGCTGGTTCCGGAAATCAGCCTGACTCCACAGACACGCCATCGTTTCCGTTCCCGCTTTGACCAGGTTGCGGTCCTGCACAGCCACCTGACCAACAGCGAGCGCCACTGGCACTGGCGGCGGATTGCCAATGGCGAGGTACAGGTCGTGGTGGGAGCACGAAGTGCTGTTTTTGCGCCCACCCCCAGGCTGGGCCTGGTGGTCCTGGACGAGGAACATGAACCGAGCTTCAAGCAGGAGACGATTCCGCGTTACCATGCCCGGGACGTGGCCCTGGAGCGTACGAAGCTGGAGGGGATTCCACTTATCCTCGGTTCCGCCACGCCCTCGCTGGAGAGCTGGCAACGTTCGGTGGAGGGAGAGTTCACGCTTGCCCAGATCCCTTGCCGCGTGCTTGGCCGCCCGCTCCCGGAGGTTGCCACGATCGACTTGCGAAACGAGTTTGGCCGTAGCGGGTCACGTGGTGCGATTAGCCAGCCTCTCTACCAGGCGATGCGGCAGGCGCTGGATCAGCAGGGCCAGGTGATCCTGCTGCTCAATCGCCGGGGTTTCTCCACCAGCATCCAGTGTCCCGCCTGTGGCAACGTTGTCCGTTGTCCCAAGTGCGATGTGGCGCTGACCCATCACAAGCCCTCGTCGGGAGGAACCGACCGTGCACTCTGCCATTACTGTGAACACGAGTCGATTGCCCCAGAGACATGCCCCGACTGCCGTGCGGACTCGATCCGGTACGCGGGCCAGGGAACCCAGCGACTGGAGGCGGAGGTGCGGGCACGTTTTGCTGGCGTCCCCTGCCTGCGGATGGATAGTGACACGATGCGTCGCCCGAACAGTCACGAGCAGGCTCTTGCTCGCTTCCGCGATGGAGAGGTGAGGATCCTGGTTGGAACGCAGATGATTGCCAAGGGTCTTGATTTCCCCGGGGTCACGCTGGTGGGTGTCGTCAATGCGGATACCTCGCTTCATTTCCCTGATTTCCGCGCCGCGGAGCGTACCTTCCAGCTGGTCACCCAGGTGGCTGGCCGTACTGGCCGCGGAGATCTCGGTGGCCGTGTCCTGGTACAGACCTTCTCCCCTGGCCACCCGGCCATCCAGGCAGCAGTGCGGCACCAGTACGAGGCATTTGCCGACAAGGAGTTACCGGCCCGGGTTGGTTTTCCTCCCTTCACCTCGGTCGTCCGCCTGATCGTTCGAGGGGAGGACGAGCAGCGGACAGCGGATTTTGCTCAGCACCTGGTGAACCAGGTCAAGAGGCAGGTTGACGATCTGCCGCAACTGCGCACGCTGGGGCCGGCCCCCGCTCCGATCACGCGGCTGCGTGACAAGTACCGGTTTCATGCGCTGCTGATCAGTGAAGAGCCGGGACAACTCCAGCCAATGCTCAAGAAACTTGTCCAGCAGGAGCGAAACCCGGCTGGAATCCAGTGGGTCATCGACGTCGACCCGATGTCGCTGCTTTAATCCGGCAGCTGCACGTTGGCCTAGTTAGCTGCCGGTGGAGCACATAAAATAAGTGGTGAGAGGTTATCCCCTTCTTTCTCCAGGCGGTGTCCCATGGCCTACCGGCCCTTATCACGCGTGCTGGGTGAAACGAGCCTGGAACGGAAGTGCCGGCTCTTTTTCGTCTGTTGCCTGGGGCTGTTGATCGGTGGTGCGTTCTGGGGAGTAGAACGCGTGGCGGTTGACCTGGTAATGAAAAACACCCGCGGCAAGGGTCGGGACCTGGTCGACATGATCCTGCTGCGATCCCATATCGATTACTGGGAGGACCGCGAAGAATACAAGACTCTCGCCAAGGACCTGTTGACCGATCTCCAGCAACACCAGAATTACGAGTCCCGGATCCTTGCACTGGAGGGCGATCCCAGACCGGTCCGGCTGGAGGTGGTGACGCCGACCGATCCGGCCGAGGTCGAGATTATCAGCATGCTCAAGGAGCAGATGAAGCGACAGGAAGAGTTGCAGAAAGAGCAGCCAGCGGTCGCAGACATCCTGCCTGTGAACGCCGAACGCCGGTTGCCGGGAAAAAACGAGTACCACTACTTCGAACCGATCTACTGGAGCCAGACATGTTATGCCTGTCACCTCGCCCTGATCGATGCCGGTGTGGAGGCGCACTCGGAAGGATCCTCGCTGCAGGGGAACGCGGCACCCTTCACGGTGGTCAAGATTGTTGTTCCTTTTGACTTGACCCGCAAGGCGATTAACCGGGCCAGGGCGATCCTGATCTCGGTGGCGATCCTGACGATCTTTATCGCCATGGTGGTGCTCTACATCATCATCCGCGTGCTGGTGGTCAAGCCGCTCAAGCACCTGCGGAGTGTTTCCGATGCGGTCCGGGACGGGGACCTGGAGCAACGGGCGACCATCGAAACCGACGACGAGTTTGAGGAACTTGCTGTCTCGTTCAATCTCATGCTGCGCAGTCTTACCGAGACGCAGAACGAGCTGCAGGATGTGAACCAGGATCTGGACACCAAGGTCGACCAGATGGCCCAGCTGACCATGCGGCTCTACGAGCTGAACCGGCTGAAGGATGACTTCCTGGCCAACATGAGCCACGAGTTGCGGACGCCGCTCAATAGCATTATTGGCTTCTCGGAGGTGCTCCATGGGATCCCCGAACTGTCGGATCAGCAGAAACGATATACCGAGAATATCCAGAACTCGGGACGGGTCCTGCTGGAGATGATCAATGACATCCTTGACCTGGCCAAGATCGAGGCGGGCAAGATGGAGGTGAAACCGAGTGAGTTCTCGCTCGATGTGATTGTCCAGGCCCAGTGCGATATCGTTCGCGCTTTGAGCGACGAGAAGAATATTGACCTGGACGTGGTGGTCAGCGGAACCGACCGCCCCGTCTACCAGGACCAGACAAAGATCCAGCAGATTCTTACCAACCTGCTTTCCAACGCTGTGAAGTTCACTCCCGAGGGAGGGCGGATCACGGTCACCGCGAGTCCCGGTGAAGACCAGCAGCTCTGTATCGCGGTTGCGGATACCGGGGTCGGGATTGCCGAGGAGGACCGGGAGGTTATTTTCGAAAAATTCCGGCAGGCAGCCAGCACCGTCAGCCCGGATAACCTGGCCCGCGAGTACATGGGGACCGGCCTGGGGTTGTCGATCGTCCAGGAACTGTGCAAGCTGCTGGGCGGGGAAGTGAAATTTGAAAGTGAGCTTGGCAAGGGGAGCACTTTCACCGTGGTCCTTCCCTGGGTGGCGCCCGAACGGGCCGCTCTGGAATCGGACCTTAACCGGCGGCTCGAGGAACTCACGCGAAGCCAGATTCCCTTTTCCCTTGGAAGTGGCGACGAGGTGGGTGCCAAGCCGACACCACTGGGCGAAACAAGCCTGGACTAAACCCCCGGTCGTATTGTTGATGGAGCAGGAAAGAGAGCATGGCAACTGGCAATAACGGCGTCACCATCCATCTCTTTACCGACGGAGGGTGTAGCGGGAATCCTGGCCCCGGGGGCTGGGCCTACGTGCTCAGACATCTTCCCTCGGGGAAGGAAAAGGAAGCTTCCGGGGGAGAACCGGAGACGACCAATAACCGCATGGAGCTCGAAGCAGTCATCCAGGGACTCGAGACGCTCACGCACTCCTGCTCAGTAACCCTCTTTACCGACAGCGTCTACGTCGGCAAGGGGATCACCGAGTGGCTGTCCGGATGGAAGAAGAACGGCTGGAAGCGGAAAGAAAAAAACCGCCTGGTACCGATCAAGAACGAGGAGTACTGGCGGCGGCTGGATGCACTGCTTGGACAGCACCAGGTCGATTACGTCCGCGTGGCCGGCCATTCAGGCCATGCCGAGAATGATCGCTGTGACGAGCTGGCCGTGGCAGCTTACCAGAAGTATCTCTAGCGTTACCCGACATCGCCAAGGTCCAGCACATCCCCGTAACGGATCAGCACGCGGTGGCGAAGCGTGGCGAGCTCGGGGTTCTGCAGTCCCGGATCCTGCTTGAGCATCTGGTGGGCATCCTGGCGGGCCTCGTCCAGGATCGGAAAATCCGCTGGCAGCCGAGCGATGCGAAACGGAGGGAGCCCATGCTGGCGGGTACTGAACAGGTCTCCCGGGCCGCGTAATTCAAAGTCCACCTC
>JAPYUD010000125.1:0-8650 GCA_029936215.1 Pirellulaceae bacterium
ACACCAGCCACGTGCAGTTGCGGTCGAGGAACTCTATTCGCATTACAAGATGCCCCGCACCGCGATCCTGATGGGGCATGCCCGCGGGGCCATCTGCCTGGCAGCCGGCCAGTACGAGATCCCTGTCTTCCACTACGCCGCGACCCAGATCAAGAAGATCCTTACCGGGAACGGGCGAGCACCAAAAAAACAGATGCAAGATGCGATCTGCCATGAATTTAGCCTGGCTACTGCCCCGGAACCTGCAGATGTTGCGGATGCACTCGCCATCGCGCTGTGCCACCATTACCTTGGTCGTAATAACACGATTGGTAACGCCTGCTAGGGAGCGCCTCACGTGATCACGAATATTACCGGCAAACTGCTCACGGTCGCAGAAGGAACTGCCACGCTGCAGGTGGGCCCCTTTCAGTACACCGTCCTGATCCCGGAATTTTCACGTCGCAACCTGCAGGGAATCATCGGGCAGGAAATCAGCCTGCACACCATCCAGTACCTCGAGGGCAACCCCCAGGGTCGCATGAATCCCAGGATGGTTGGCTTTGAGAGTGGAATTGAGCGGGAGTTTTTTGAGTTATTCTGCAGTGTCGATGGCGTGGGAGCAAAAAAGGCGCTGCGTGCCATGGTCAAGCCAGTCAGCGAAGTTGCCACGCTGATCGAGGAACAGGACATCAAGGGGCTCTCCGCACTGCCCGGAATTGGGCCGGCAACCGGCGAGAGAATTGTCGCCAAGCTACGTCGCAAGATGCCCAAGTTTGCACTGCTGGTGACAAGCGAAAAAACAGGTGGGGAGGAGGGACCCCAGGATGTCATCGAGCAGACCTTCCAGTTACTCTGCCAGCTCGGCCATCGCGCCGCCGATGCCCGGCGACAGCTCGATGCGGCAATTGAATCGGGGGTGGAGGTGAAGGACGTGGAACAGTTACTCCAGGTCGTTTACCAGCGAAACCGGTTGGAGTCATGACCACCGCCATGGTCATTTGTGATAGTCGAAACTCCGTGTTCTCTGGTATAGTGGGCAACGCTCCGGTCACGGCACGGATCTAGGGTACCGATTCGCATGGCTCACGAGAAAATACTGGGCCCCCAGGCCAGCGATGATGAAGAAGATCACTCGCTGCGCCCAGGTCGCATGAGCGAGATGGTTGGACAGCGGGAAGTCTACGAGCGGATTCAGATCGCCGTGGAAGCAGCCCAGAAAAGAGATGAACCACTCGGCCACATCCTCTTTGACGGACCTCCCGGACTGGGGAAAACAACTTTCGCCGTCTGTATCCCACACGAGTTGAATGTACCGCTGGATATCACCAGTGGGGCCAGCCTCAAGGCCCCCAAGGACCTGCTTCCCTTCCTCACCAACCTGCAACAGGGACAGATCCTGTTCATCGATGAAATCCACCGGCTGCCCGCTGCCGTGGAGGAGTACCTTTACACGGCCATGGAAGATTTCCGCGCCGATTTTGTGCTGGGTGAAGGTATTAATGCTCGCACAATTAACATGACACTCAAACCGTTTACACTTATCGGGGCCACCACGCGTGCCGGCATGCTCTCCAGCCCGCTGCGTGACCGCTTCCAAATCCGTGAGCACCTGGACTTTTATTCCGTCGAGGAGTTAACGGAAATCATCCGACGTAATGCGAAAAAACTGGCGATCGAGATTGATGACGAATCCTGCCGGGAAATTGCCGAGCGGAGCAGGAGTACCCCTCGAATTGCTAATAATCGACTGCGCTGCGTGAGGGATTACGCGGTCAGTCGGGCCGATGGCGTGATCTCGCTCAAGGTGGCTCGGGATGCCCTGGTAACATGGGATATTGATACGCTCGGACTGGACAAGCAGGACCGCCGCTACCTGGAAACCCTGCTGCGCGTCTTCGCCGGGGGGCCCGCCGGAATCGAGGCTCTTTCTCATACCATGAATGTTCCAACCGACACGCTCGTTGACGAGGTCGAACCCTTCCTGCTAAGAACCGAGTTAGTAATCCGCACACCACGTGGCCGGATGGCCACGAACCTGGCTGCCGAGCATGTTGGGATTCCCCTGGAGAACGAAGCAGAAAGTGATTCCCAGGGGAACTTTTTTAAACCACCAGGTGAGACGGAGAAATAGTGGAGCCTTTGTCCCTCGTTGACAGTTTCCTGGGCGGGTTCTAGTATAAAATGCTTGACAAAGCGCGGGCTGGTCACCAGGCCGTATTTGGGATGCTCAGAGGAGTCAATAATGGCTGTCCCCAAGAGAAAACACTCGAACTCAAGATCGGGAAAGCGTCGATCTCACGATGCGATTCGCGCCCGTCAACTGACGGATTGTCAGAATCCCCGCTGTAATGCCCGTATTCCTACGCATACGATTTGTCCCGACTGCGGTTGCTACCCGGATAAAGTTAATGCGCAGCGGCAGTTTGTCGAACTGGATGCCGACGATTAGTCCGGCAGTATCTTCTTCCAGTATTCCGGGTACCGCCTGACTCGTGGCTGATGAGGCACAACGTTGAGTAACACGGCATTTCTTTTTCCCGGACAGGGATCTCAGATCGTCGGTATGGGGAAGGAGCTGGCAGAACAGCTTCCCCAGGTCCGACATTTGTATGACCAGGCGGCCGAGATCCTGGGGTACGACCTGGCATCGCTCTGTTTCGAGGGTCCCGAGGACCAGCTCAATGCCACCGAGTACAGCCAACCGGCCCTGTTCGTAACCAGCCTGGCAGCCCTGGAATCGTTGCGGCAGTCAGAGCCCGACCTGGTGGCAGCCTGCGGGGCAACGGCCGGGCTGAGTCTGGGAGAATACACCTCGCTTGTCTTCGCCGGTGTGATGGATTTTGAAGACAGCCTGAAGGTCGTACAGCAGCGAGGGATCGCCATGCAGGCAGCTTCTGATGCGGTCCCCAGCGGAATGGTAAGTATCCTTGGACTCGAGGAAGAGGACGTACAGCGTCTTTGTGCCAGCTGTCGCCAGGACAACGAGATCCTACAGCCCGCCAATTTCCTCTGTCCCGGAAATCTGGTTGTTTCCGGCCACCTGGAAGCCTGCAACAGGATCGTTCCGATGGCGGCCGAGGAAGGTGCGATCCGATCTGTACCACTCTCGGTTGCAGGAGCGTTTCATACCCCGTTGATGGAGGATGCGGTGGAGAAGCTCGCGGCGGCGCTCGCGGAGGTATCGCTGAAACAACCACGGATTCCAGTCATCTCCAATGTCGACGCCCGGCAGCACAACGATCCAGAAGAAATCCGCGACCTCTTGATAAAACAGGTCGTCTCTCCGGTTCGCTGGGAAGCAAGCATGCGACAGTTGCTCGCTGATGGATTTGACCAGTACTATGAGATCGGCCCCGGACGCACCATGCGCGGATTACTTCGACGGATCGACAAGAAAATCAAATGCGAAAACATCACCTGTTAGAATGCAAGCTGCCAGGCACCTGTCCCGACAGGATAACAATGGCATGAGCACAGGAGCCCTCCATGACTGAATCAGCCTCTCCCCTGCATGTCGACCTCTCTGGAAAAGTAGCTGTCGTAACAGGTGCCTCCCAGGGAATAGGCAGGGCGGTCGCCGTTGAACTGGGACGCTGTGGTGCCCTGGTCGGCTGTGTCGCCCGCAACGCCGAAAAGCTCGCCGAGACCGTACAGCTTGTCTCCGATGCCGGTGGGCAGGCCGAGGCCATGAGTTGTGATGTCACTGATTCCAAGAGCGTCGATGCGGTTGTCGAAGCGGTCTGTGAAAAATGGGAGAAGATCGACATCCTGGTTAATAACGCCGGCATCACCCGTGACACCCTGATGCCACGCATGAGTGACGAGGAATTCGATGACGTGATCGCAACAAACCTCAAGGGTGCATTCCTGTTTGCCCGGGCGGCATCGATGCGAATGATGCGAGCCCGTTATGGCCGGATCATCAACATGTCGAGTGTCTCGGGCATCACTGGAAATGCGGGACAGACAAATTACTCGGCATCCAAGGCAGGCCTGATCGGACTGACACGAAGCCTTGCCCGGGAACTGGCAAAAAGAAACGTGACCGTCAACGCAGTCGCTCCAGGTTTTATTGAGAGCGATATGACGCGTGTGCTTGGAGAGGCCGTGATCGAGGAAGTAACGAAACAGATACCGATGCGGCGCATGGGTGAAACGCTGGACATCGCCTCGATGGTGCTCTTTTTGGCCAGCGATGCGGCATCTTACATTACCGGGCAGACAATGGTCGTTGATGGAGGCATGACGGCATGACAGGAAGTTCACAGGGTGTGCTTGCATCATTTCCTTTTCCCGTTTAACCTAATTCGCGACGCATCGGGCGTACCTCACGGAAAATAAAAGGACAGTAATCTTTGGAGATTTACGATGGCGTCTGACGAGCCCCGACCTGATGACAATCTGGACCAAAACGAGATCTCCGAGGGTGAACAAGCTGCGCCAGCGGAATCTGAACCAAGCCCAGGGGCTTCAAGCCCTGTAAAGTCGGGGTCCATTGCAGATCGCGTTTTTGATCTTGTCGCGAATAACCTGGGGGCGGAGCGGGGTGAAATTGCCCGTGAGCAAACCTTCATTGGTGATCTCAGCGCCGACTCACTCGACATCGTTGAGCTGATCATGGAACTCGAAGAGGAGTTTGATCTCGATATTCCCGAGGATCAAGCAGAGAAGATTGAAACCGTTGGTCAGGCAATCGATTACATCGAATCCGCCAATGCCTAAAAGACCAGAATAACTGTGCACCATGAAACGACGGGTCGTTGTCACGGGACTTGGTGTCGTCACATCCTTGAGCATGCGCGTTGATGCTCTCTGGGATCTCGTTCTCGCTGGTGAAAGCGGTATTCACTTGTTCGAAGTCGTCGACCGGTCCCAGTTTAAAGTGCAGTTTGGTGGGGATATCCATGACTGGGATCCCAGCCGATATCTTTCCGAGAAGGAAGCCAAGCGAGTTGACCGTTTTAGCCAGTTTGCCGTCGCCGCCGGAAGCGATGCCGTCGAGCATGCCGGGGTCGACTTCACCACCATCGATCCATTTCGGAGCGGTGTCATTCTGGGTTCAGGGATTGGTGGGCTGAACGAGTTTGAATCGCAACATACGCGATTGGTTACCAAGGGCCCCCAGCGCGTCTCACCATTGACGATCCCGAAACTGATGCTCAATGCCGGTGGCAGCAATCTCTCCATCCGCTTCGGCTTACGTGGCGTGAACTACAGCATCGCTACCGCCTGTGCAAGTGCCAACAATGCGATGGGAGATGCCTTCCACATGATCCAGAATGGCGACGTAGACATCATCATCACCGGCGGAAGCGAGGCAGCGGTGACACCTATGGGAGTCAGCGGGTTCCAAAACATGAGGGCCCTCTCAACCCGAAACGACGAACCAACCCGGGCCAGTCGACCTTTCGATATGGATCGTGATGGCTTTGTGCTTAGCGAGGGTGCCGGCATTCTCATTTTTGAAGATCTGGAACATGCCAGGAATCGTGGAGCAGAAATCCATGCCGAGGTACTTGGTTTTGGTTTGAGTTGCGATGCATCCCATATCACGAAACCTGACGAACAGGGATTGGGCGCTTCCAGAGCCATGACCAATGCCCTGGAAGACGGAGGGATCGCCTCAACCGAAGTCGACTATGTGAATGCCCATGGCACCAGTACTCCGCTCGGAGACAAGGCCGAAACCGTCGCATTGAAGACGGTCTTTGGAGACCATGCGTACGATTTGAGTATTTCAAGTACCAAGAGCCAACTTGGCCATTCGCTCGGCGCCAGTGGGGGTATCGAACTCGTCCTGTCGATCAAAGCCCTCGCAGAAGGTACCGTGCCCCCGACAATTAATCTCGAAAACCCGGATCCGGACTGTGATCTGGACTATACACCCAACCAGCCACGAGAGCGGCCATTGAATGTCGTGATGAGTAATAGCTTCGGCTTTGGCGGCCATAATGCCTCGATCATCATTGGTCGTTTCGATCGCAACGGGGACTAGCCCCTGCTCAGCACCGTAGAACACATTTTTCACCCTGCCCAGAAATAACTCGATGTCATCCGTCGATTCAGAACGTGTCGTCATCACCGGGCTTGGCCCGATCTGCCCGCTCGGCATTGATGTGGAGAAACTCTGGGCAGCACTGCATGCCGGGGAAAGTGGCGTGCGGCGGTTGGCCTCACTCCCTGCTGATGAAATGACCTCTCCCTTCGGTGGGGAAGTATGGGATTTCACCGGAGATATTGAGCAGTTCGGTGAGCTGGAACGTGGTACCCAGCGACTTATCCGCAAGGGGATGAGAATGATGTGCCGCGAAATCCAGATGGGCGTGGCCGCATCCCAGAAGGCACTGGAGCATGCACGTATCGACCTGGCCACCATTGCCCCGGAACGCATTGGGATTGTCTACGGATGCGACTATATCCAGACCACACCGGATGAGTATGGCGATGCCGTCAAACGCTGCCTGGATGAAAACGGTAAATTTGATTTCACCCGCTGGGCAGAACATGGGATCTCGCAAATGAATCCTCTCTGGCTGTTGAAATACCTGCCCAACATGCCAGCCAGCCATATCGCTATCTACAATGACCTGCGAGGACCCAATAACTCGCTGACGATGAGAGAGCCAGCCGGAAACCAGGCAATTACCGAGGCATACTTTTGCATCCTGAGGAGTCATGCAGATGTCATGCTGGCTGGCTCGACGGGGACCCGGATTCACCCGCTCAAGAGCGTACAGGCCTCCATGCAGGAGACGTTCGCGGGGCCCGGCAGGGAACCCGAGGAAGCTTCACGTCCCTTTGACCTGGGTCGCCAGGGGATGATCATGGGGGAGGGAGCTGGAGCGATACTGCTCGAACGTCGAGACGCCGCCCTCGCTCGTGGAAGCACGATCTACGGGGAAATCACTGGCTTCGGTGCTTCCACGGTTATTGATGATGACGGAACACCACGAATTGACAAGGCACTGGAAAATGTTATTCGCCAGGCTCTCGAAACCGCTGGAATGGAACCTGGTGAAGTCGGCCATATCCATGCTCATGGACTCTCCTGCCCGGTTACAGATGTCCAGGAAGCAACGGCGATCCAGAGTGTCTTTGGAGATCGAAGTTCTCCCATTCCAGTGGTCGCCGCCAAGTCCTCTTTTGGGAACCTGGGGGCCGGCAGTGGCACGGTTGAACTGATCTCCAGCCTTCTGGCCTTCAAGCATGACCGCCTTTTCCCTGTCCTTAACTACCAGACTCCAGACCCCGATTGCCCTCTCAACGTGGTCGTGACCGGTGATATCTCACCCGGTGACAGTGTCCTCAATCTCAGCGTCTCGCCTCAAGCACAGGCCAGTTCCTTGCTGATCAAACGATGCTGAAAAAACTGCTCCAGGCACCTCTCTTTCCCCCTGCCGACCCGCTGCTTGACAATCTTTGATGCCAGCAGTAACCTATCCAGATTACCTGTAATTGCACCATGAAGCAGGTAATAATGCCGGTTTGGGCATGGTCTGGAACGATTTTCCAGTACTCCCGTCCAGCCGGTCATGGTGTACTACATGTTGATCCGGCACGCTTTGTGAGGGCCGGCGGCACGTGGCTTGACGATGACTCACCGGGAGGCATCTTTTGTGCAAGCTGTGGGCCGACGGCATTTTTTTTGCCTTCGCCCTCGCATTGGCCAGATCAGCAAAACAAGACAAACCAGTTACTCCTTCCTCAGGACCGAGGCGAAACATGAATCCGAACGAGATAATTCGCATCGTCGATTCATTACACCGTGAAAAGAACATCGACACGGAGATCGTTTTCCAGGCGATTGAGGCCGCCTTTGCCACGGCTGCTCGTCGACAATATGGCGAGGAGTCAGATGTGACTGTCGATATTGAGAGGGAAAATGGACAGATCCACGCGACCATCGATGGCGAGATCCTGGATACCGATGAAATGATCGGCCGTATCGGTGCGCAAACAGCAAAACAGGTGATCATCCAGAAAATTCGAGAAGCCGAACGTGATGCCCTGATCGATGAATACACCTTGCAGATGAACGAAACCATTAACGGCATCGTGCAACGCAACGAGGGGCCGACGATCACTGTCTCACTGGGAAACGTGGAGGCAATCCTGCCCCGGAGTGAACAGATTCCCGGAGAAATGCATCACCCGAATGAACGAATCCGGGCGATGATCTGCGATGTCCGACCCCAGGGAACTCGTGTGAAAGTCGTCCTTACCAGGTCGCGCCCGATTTTCGTCCGGCGACTCTTTGAACAGGAAATTCCCGAGATCATTGACGGGATCATCACGATCAATGAAGTGGCACGTGAACCGGGACATCGTAGCAAGGTGGGTGTGAGTAGCAGCGATGCACGTGTTGACTGCGTGGGAGCTTGTGTTGGTGTCCGTGGAAATCGCATCAAGAACATCGTTGATGAACTTAACGGTGAACGAATTGATATTGTCCGATGGGACGATGATCCGGAAATCCTTATCCCGAGTGCACTGCAACCTGCCTCCGTGGACCAGGTACTCCTGTGTGACATGATCGGCCGTGCAATCGTCCTTGTCCCGGAAGACCAGCTTTCACTGGCAATTGGTCGTCGGGGCCAAAACGTGCGGCTTGCCAGCAAGCTCTGTGGTTGGGACATCGAGATCATGACGGACGAGGAACTCAATGAAC
>JAPYUD010000126.1:0-8647 GCA_029936215.1 Pirellulaceae bacterium
CCCTTACCCCTTGGTAATCGTCTCATCCAGGTTTAACAACACGTTGGCAATCGAGAACCAGGCAGCCAGCCGCGGTTGGTCTGCTGCCGCGACGCTGGTTTTCCCAAGTGCCTCGCTGGCAATCTCCGGGTTGTGCTCAAACCGTGCCAACTCCGCTCGGTAGAGCTCCAGCAATGTATCCAGTTCACGAGTACTGGCCTGCCGGGAAACAACCATTTGAAAGGCATGTGCCATTCGCTGCCGGTCATCAGCCATCCCCGGCTGACTAATAATCCGCTCGGCCAGGTAACGGGCAATCTCCAGGTAGGCAGAGTCATTGAGTAATGTCAGGGCCTGCAATGGCGTGTTCGTGCGCGACCGGCGGACAACACAGGAAGCCCGGTCAGGGGCATCGAAATTGGTGAAGCTGGGATAGGGAGCACTGCGGCGCCAGAAAACATAGATACCTCGGCGAAAACGATCTGTACCCGTGGAGGTGTTGTACTGTGGTTCATTTCGACCGACATGCCGCCATATACCGGTTGGCTGTGGCGGATAGACCGGGGGGCCTCCCATCTTGTGACTCAGTAACCCGCTGACCTGGAGTGCATTGTCCCTAATCATCTCGGCCGATAAACGGATACGGGGACCACGTCCCAGCAGCAGGTTGCGTGGATCCCGCTGAAGCTGACGGGCCGAAACGCGTGACGACTGCCGGTAAGTTGCCGAGTTCACGATCAGCCGATGAACATGCTTCATCGACCAGCCTTTCTCCATGAATTCCACGGCCAGCCAGTCGAGTAGATCCGGGTGTGTTGGACGATCACCCTGCGTTCCAAAATCCTCCTCGGTTGCAACAATTCCACGACCAAAGATATCTGCCCACCAGCGATTGACCGCGACTCGTGCGGTGAGAGGGTTTTCCCGGTCCACCAGCCAGCGTGCAAGCCCGACACGGTCGGCAGACAGCCCCTCCTTCATCGCCGGCAGGCTCCCGGGAGTTCCTGGCTGCACCTGGTCCATCGGATCCTTGAAATCGCCCCGGCGAAGAACATGTGTTTGCCGTGGCTGTTCCTGCTCGATCATCACCAGCGTGGTAATCGGCTTGATATTCTCCAGCTGCTTCTGTACCTCATCCCGCTCCTTGACCATGGCCATGATCTCCCGGTCGAGGGAAAAAGAGTGTTCGTCCAGTTTTCCCTGCTCCTCGTCCGAGCGATTCGCGATCGGCTTCTGCAAGATCGCCAGGAGTGCCTCCGGAACCAGGCTGGTCGGTATCCCGGTCATGGCCGAAATCCGCAAGCGGCCGATCGTACGACAGCCACCATAATTCTGTTCCAGCGTGACAACGATTCTCCAGCCTGGGCCACCGATCTTCTTCTCGGTCAACAGCGTGGCAAAATGCGGTTTGCCAAACTGCGGGTTGATTGCCCAGCCAGTTTTCGGATCTCCATCGAGGATCCCGGCAACTTTCAGATTCTGTTGGGAGAAATCGGCCCGGGGAGTATGCAGGGCAACTGCTTCCAGTCCCGAGTCGCCATCGGCAGGGCCTGCCTGGACTTTCAATTCATGCAGCACGAAATTTGGCCGCTGCTCGTCGTGGCGGCCCGGCCCGTTTCCCGGCAGGCTCTCGTGCGTCAATGCCTCCAGCTTCAGACCGCTAATCTGTTCCACGTCACTCTGAAGCGTGACCGTGTAGGTGTCGTGTTCCGGCCGCTTCCCACTTACCAGCACCGACTGGTCTTCCAGGATCTCGTGAGAGGCCCCTCCCAGGGATGAAAAACTCTCCACCTCAAGGGGGTGCCAGAGAGGTGCCTGGCCAGCCGCCTTCACCAGTTCTGCCTCCCAGGCCTGCCGGTCTGCCTGGAGTGCTTCCTTGCGGTCGTGAATCCGAACTTCCAGGCTCTTGACTTCAGCATCCAGGGTGGCAAACCGGACCTGCTGATCTGCGCTGAGCGGCAAGTCCATCTTGGGGCCAAAAAAATTGTAGGTGACACCATTCCCCTCCACTTCCAGCGGCGTGTTGTTAAAGAAGGCAAACAGCTGGTAATACTCTCGCTGCAGGAAAGGATCGTACTTGTGGCTGTGACACTGTACGCAGCTGATCGTGGTCCCCAGCCAGACCGTGCCTGTCGTATTAACCCGGTCGATCACCTGGTTCACCCGGTTCGCTTCCGGGTCGACACCTGCCTCAACGTTGCAGGTGGTCAGGCGGTGAAATCCCGTGGCAACCTTCTGGTCCACGCTGGCCGCTGGCAGCAGGTCCCCGGCCAGCTGTTCCAGTGTGAACTGGTCAAACGGCATGTCAGCATTCATCGCCCGGATCACCCAGTCACGGTACGGCCAGATGTTTCGATACTGGTCTGCCTGGTAACCGTTGCTGTCCGCATAGCGAGCCAGGTCCAGCCACGTACGTGCCCAGCGTTCCCCGTAGAGGGGAGATGCCAGCAGCTTCTCGACAAGCTGCTCATAGGCCCGTGGAGCAGGCGAGGCTGCAAATGCTTCCACTTCCTCAATCGTGGGAGGTACGCCAACCAGGTCGAGGTAAAGGCGACGTATAAGGCGTCGGGATTCTGCCTGCGGTGAAGGACGGAGTTCCTCCTGGTTGAGCCGGTCAAGAACAAATGTATCAATTGGATTGCGAATCCAGTCACTCCGCCGGGGCATCGGTAAGCGGGGACGCTCCACCCGCTGGTAAGCCCAGTGGACCTCGACCGATTCAACATCGGAACCGATATCGGAAGGCCAGTCTGCCCCCTGCTCAATCCAGCGACGCAGCAGTTGAAGTTGTTCCTTCCCAAGTGCCTCTGCTTCCAGGGGCATCTGGTCTCCCGCGGCATCACTCACCGCCCGCTGGTAAAGCATGCTCTCGGTCACATTCCCCGGAACGATCGCAGGGCCACTTGTACCACCCTTGATCACCACCTGCCGGGCATCCAGGCGCAAGCTCCCTTCCTGCCTGGTGGGACCGTGGCAGGAAAAACAGTGTGCTTCCAAAAGCGGCCAGACCTGGTTCTTGAAATCCACCTGCCCTGGCTGCTGGGCCATCACGAACGGGGACCAGCTGATGGCAGACAACAGCGTCCCCAGCCAGGCCACTCGAGAATATCGCCGGCACCCTGATCGCATGTCCGTCATTTCCTGTTTTTGAAACTGAAATCAAAGGCACATGGTGCTGCCTGGTTCCAAAAGTCATCTTAGCTGAAGAACCGGGATGGCTCCAGTTTGAAGCAGATCCCGGGGCAGAGGGAGACCCAGAACAACCGGTAGAGAAGACCTTGTTGAGGATCCGGAAAGCTAGGCAAGCAGGTCCTTCACCACCCGGCCCCCGATATCGGTAAGCCGATGGTCTCGCCCCTGGAAACGGTAAATGAGCCGTTCATGATCAATCCCCAGCAGGTGCAGGATTGTCGCCTGGAGATCATGAACATGCACCGGGTTCTCGGTAATGTTGTACGAGAAATCATCCGTCACCCCGTAGGAGATCCCTCGCTTGAGTCCTCCCCCGGAGAGCCAGATGCTGAAACAGCGAGGATGGTGATCTCTGCCATAATCGTCGGCCCTCAAGTCTCCCTGGCAATAAACGGTGCGTCCAAATTCACCTGCCCAGACAATCAACGTGTCTTCCAGTAAGCCACGCTGCCGGAGATCCTCGACAAGGGCCGCCGAAGGTTGATCGGTCTGCTGGCACTTGGTACGGATTCGACCAGGTAAACTGGAATGGTGATCCCAGCCACGGTGATAAAGCTGGACAAAACGGACGCCCCGTTCGACCAGGCGGCGGGCGAGCAGGCAGTTGGCCGCATAGGTTCCAGGCGTCCTCGCCGACTCGCCGTAGAGCTGGTAAGTGTGTTCAGGTTCATCTGCCAGGTCCACCAGTTCCGGCACGGACATCTGCATGCGGTAAGCCATCTCGAACTGGGCGATCCGATCCTCGATGGCGGGATCCCCAAAGGACTCCTGCTGGAGTCGATTCAGGCTGGCCAGCCCGTCGAGCATCGCGCGGCGGCGCTTCGAGTTGATGCCGGCTGGATTACCAAGGTACAGGATCGGATCCCCCGCTCCCCGGAACTTGACCCCCTGGTACCTGGAGGCCAGGAACCCGGAACCCCAGAGCCGTCCCATCAGGGGTTGATCACCGGGCCGGCCACCGGAAATCAGGACCGTGAAAGCCGGCAGGTTATCGTTCGCGCTTCCCAGCCCATAGCTTAGCCAGGATCCCATGCTCGGCCGCCCTGGCTGCTGCCCACCGGTCTGGAAGAAGGTGATCCCCGGATCATGATTGATCGCCTCTGTATGGAGGGAGCGGACCACGCAGAGCTGGTCCACCACGCGGGCGGTATAGGGGAGGAGTTCGCTGACCGATGTACCACTGGCCCCATGGCGGGCAAATCGGAAAAGGGACTGGGTTACCGGTTTCTCCTCCTGGTTGACCGTCATGTCCGTAAGACGTTGCTGCTGCCGTACCGACTCGGGAAGCTCTTCTCCATGCCACTCGTCCAGCTGTGGCTTGGGATCCAGTAAATCGAGCTGGGAGGGTGCCCCCGACTGGTGCAGAAAGATCACCCGGCTGGCACGCGGTGGGTGATGCGGCAGCCCGGGCAGGGCTGGCCAGGCTGGGGGAACAGCTGCCGACAGGGGACTTTCGAGCAGGCTGGCCAGTGCAGCAATACCGATCCCGGTGGCAGAACGGCCAAAAAAATGCCGCCGAGTGATCAATTCCTGGTAGTGTCTGTCGGGATGCATCAGCTCACTTCTCTCACGGTTTATGGATTGCTTCATCGGTCAACAGGATGGTGGCAATCACGGTTGTCCAGGCAGCCAGTTCCAGCCTGTCTGTATCCGGGTTGCAAGGAGACTCGCCAACCAGGACAAGTGCACTGGCAGCGTCCGGGTCCTCACGGAACAGCTGTCGCTGCTGGTCAAGCAACATGCTCAGCACCCGCTGCTCCTCGCCGGTGATCTGTCGAACCATGATCGTCTGCATGGCCAGCGCCAGCTTCCGGCGGTCGTCCCCCTCGATCTCCGTTAGTAACCGATCTGCCAGGCACCGAGCTGCTTCGACGTAAGTCGGATCGTTCATTAACACCAGCCCCTGTAGCGGGGAGGTGGTGCGAGGCCTCTGGATAACACAGGTCTCCCGGTTGGGAGC
Organism: Pirellulaceae bacterium; assembly: GCA_029936215.1. Lineage (GTDB taxonomy): Bacteria > Planctomycetota > Planctomycetia > Pirellulales > Pirellulaceae > SAT2750. The sequence continues at coordinate 5,132 of JAPYUD010000126.1, forward strand.
ATCGAAAACGGCCATCGCCGGTGGCGGAACAGCTCGTTTCCAGAACGTGTAGAGGCTGCGTCGGTAAAGATCCTGGCCACTCCCCTGCCGATAAACCTGGGCAGTGAAATCACGCGGGTTGAAAGAGATCTCTCGCCACAACCCCGGAGGATGGTAGGGAAAAACACTTGCACCCCCAACACGCGAATCCAGCAGGCCCGCGATTGCCAGTGCCTGGTCACGGATCACCTCGGCATCCAGTCGCAGGCGGGGAGCCCGGGACCAGAAACGGTTGTCCGGATCCTGCTGTCGCCTCGCCAGGTCCACCCGGCCTGTCTGCTGGTAGGTCGCTGACAACACGATCTGGCGAACCAGCTGCTTGAGATCCCAGCCACTCTCCACGAACTCGACTGCCAGCCAGTCAAGCAGGTCCGGATGTGTCGGCCATTCTCCCCGGGTCCCAAAATCCCGGGGTGTCCGCACCAGGCCCTGGCCGAATAAAAGCAACCAGATCCGGTTGACGGCAACACGGGCAGTCAGCGGATTGCCCTCGTCGACAAGCCAGCGAGCCAGCCCCAGCCGACTGGGAGCGAACCCCCCCTCTTTCCCGGCGAGGAGCGTCGGAAGTCCTGGCTTCACAGGGTCTCCCTTCTGTTGGTAATCTCCCCGAATGAGCAGGAAAGTCTCTCGTGTCATCTCCCGCTCCCGCATCACCATCGTTGTGGCAATCTCTTTTTCCAGCTGGAGAAGAGCATCCTCCAGTTCCTGCTGCCGCTTCTGGAACTGTCGATAAGGCAGGTCATGGTGTTCAAGGAAATAAGTCCGCAGCTGCTCTGCCTGCGCCCTGGTCCTGTCCCCCGCTGCAATGTCGATGATCTCACGGATCGGGTTTCCCCCTGCCAGCCTGCCCACCTCGTCTCCACCAAGCGTTCGACGATAAATCCGCACATCATCGATCATGCCACGGAAGGCAAGCTTCCTGTCGTGGGCACCGATCAGGAAGGCCCCGCTTGTAGTAATCGAACCGTTGAGAGAATCTGACCGCACCTGGACCTGCCTTAACTCCCCATCGACGTAAACCGACACGCCCGCCGCTTTTCCCGTTCCATCGCTGGTAACCGCCACGTGATGCCAGCTATTGAGCGATAATGGTTCCCGTGTTGCCAGGTTCACCAGGCTGATACGGGGCTGGTTAACCAGCTTCACGACCAGCAGGCTGTCATCCAGTTGGACCTGGTAACCTCGTTCCTCGGCGCCCGTTTCTCCTCGCGAGAGGATTGCCAGCTGGTCCCGGCTGGTAGGAAAGACCCAGCAGGAAAGAGTGAACCGGTCAGCTGTATCAAAGGCACCTGCTCCCGCTGCCTCGACATACTTGGCTCCGTCAAAAAGCAATGCCTCCCCATACTTGCCTGGAATGTAAACCGCCTCACCATGCAGTGTGCCGTGTTGCTTTCCCGCAGACCGGTCCACCACCTGTTGCCCCGCGGCCAGGTCCAGTGGCCAGGCTGTCAGTACATCGGTTGGTGGGCCAGGCATTTTTTCGATTCCCTCGCGGATCCGCTGCTGCCAGCGGACCAGGTCCGCGGTTACCACCTTTCGTCTCTGCTCGAGTTGCCCCCTGGTCTCGGCCAGTTGCTGCTTGTTGTCCAGGCTGGCTTGAGCCTGCAAAGGGGTTGGCGACCTGAGCAGTGGCGCAGCGTTGCCGGTACGGCCGTCGAGTCCCTTTTCATCGATGTTATTGAAGTAGGCATAGAGACCATAAAAGTCCCGCTGGCTGAGCGGATCATACTTGTGATCGTGGCAGCGACAGCATTCCATCGTCTGTCCCAGCCAGACCGCTGCCGTCGTGATCACCCGGTCCACCACGTACTCGCTCAGGTATTCCTCTGCAATTGCTCCCCCCTCAAAATTGAGCATTGTGTTGCGATGGAACCCGGTGGCAAGCTGCTGCTCGGCAGTCGCTCCCGGCAGAAGGTCCCCCGCCAATTGCTCAATCGTGAACTGGTCATACGGCATGCCCCGGTTGAAGGCCTGGATCACCCAGTCCCGCCAGCGCCACATCTCCCGCCGGTTGTCGATGTGGTAGCCATGGGTATCGGCATAGCGAGCCAGGTCCAGCCAGTGCACGGCAAATCGCTCACCAAAACGAGGCGATGCAAGCAGCCGGTCGACGAGCTGTGCATAAGCATCCGGGCTGCTGTCCGCCATGAAAGCTTCGGCCTGCTTGATGGTCGGAGGCAGACCGGTCAGGTCCAGCGTCAGCCGCCGCAGCAGGTCCAGCCTGGAGGCCCGCCCGGCAGGGTCCATTCCCGCTCTCTTCATGCGGGAAGACACGAACAAATCGACAGGGGTACGAGGCCAGGAGATGTCTATGGCAGCGGGTAGCGGTGGCCGGCGTGGTGGAATGTAGGACCAGTGGCGATTCCAGGGAGCCCCCTGGTCAATCCAGAGGCCAATCAATTCAACCTGTTTTCGAGAGAGCGAGGATCCATGTATCTCGACGAACCGTGGTGGCGGCATTCGCTCATCAGGATCGCTCGAAACAATCCGCCGGTAAAGCTCACTCTGGCGACGATTACCCGGGACAAGAGCACGGCTGCCAGACTCCAGTAGGGATTTCGCCCCTTGCTCGATATCCAGTCGCAAATCGGCTTGTCGATTCTCCTCGTCAGGGCCATGGCACTTGTAACAGGAATTGGCCAGCAGCGGACGAATGTCCCGGTTGAAATCAACTTCCGTCTGCTGGGCTGCAGCTGGAGACGCCAACAACAACAGACAGGCCACAAAGGCTACTTGACCTGGCCCCCGACTCCCTGGAATTCCTGCCAGCCCATTCATACTGTCGCTACCGCTTGCAATGGGGATACTCCGGCACCTCGTCCGCACCGGTCATTTTATTATACGAACCATCGCCACAAACAACCCCAATGCAATCATGGTCGGAGCCAGGCGATCACTTCCGCGGGACCAGCTCGATCGAATGCAGCACCATTAACTCGTCCCCGGTCATCTGGTTGGCCCACAGCGTGAGAGAATGGGCACCGGTACGTTGAATCCGGAGGTACTTCTCGTCCACCCGGAATTGACTCCGGGAGCCCGTGGAAACCACGTCCATGATGATCGGTTTTTCATCATCCAGCTGGACTTTGTATTCCCCCCCCTCCGATTGCTCCTCAGCAGCATACTCGATCTTCACCAGGTACATCCCCGGCTGCGCATTGAGCTTGAATCTCCAGCGAACCCGGTCATCTGTTTTTTTCCAACCATGCACCAGGTTGTTCTCCAGGTCCAGTTGCATGTTCTCCCCTTCCAGCTCGGCGATGGATGGACGCAAGTGGACCGAGCCGGTCGCTTCCTGGTTCACCACAACCCAGCCGGGGTCTTCTTTCGGTGGGTTCTCCTCCACCACCTCCTGCGGCTGGTTATCCTCCGCTGACATTTCCGAGCCGGATCGGTTGTCACGGATCAGAAGACCTATCCCAACCGCGGCGACCAGCACCAGCACGGCAGCAATCCAGGGTGTCTTCGATCGCTCCC
>JAPYUD010000127.1:0-8645 GCA_029936215.1 Pirellulaceae bacterium
ACTCACTCAGGGTGAGCCGATTCCGCTGTCGAGCCTGGAACAGATCCGGCAGGTGGACCAGATGCAGCTTCCTCATTACCGCCAGGCCTGGGCCTGGGTCCATTTCCTGCTCCACGGCTGCCCGGCGGCGCACGATGAACTGGTCCGCTTCCTCGGCGATGTGGGAAGTGGTATTCCGGCTGGCCAGCTCGGGCGCAGGCTCAACCAGCGCGTGAGCCGGCTCCATCGCCGCTTTCGCGATCACTTTTCCAGCTGGTCCTAGCAGCGACCCGGCAACGGTTACTTTGTCTTTTTCGCCGTAGCCTTTTTGGCCGGCGGACCGGCTATGCCGATCACGCCCACGCCGACACGGGGACCCGCGGCGCCCGAGGGCTGGCTCTTGAGGTCGTCCACACCACCGTGGACCACAATGGAACGCCCGAGGATGCTGATTACCTTGAGTTCCTTGGCCTTGATGTTTACCTCGGCCAGGCCCTCGGCATTGGCAGTGATGTTGCCCAGGTCACCGGCATGGTGCTTGTCAGCATCCGGCCCACCATGGTCATGACCGTCCGGATTGAAGTGTCCGCCAGCCGATTTGCCATCGGCAGATCGCGTGTCACCAAACTGGTGGATGTGAAAGCCGTGTTTTCCCTCGGTCAGGCCACGCACGCGACCGGTGACATGGACCCAGCCGTCGTGCTGCTTGAATGTCAGGTTTCCGAAAACCTTGTTCCCCTTGGTGGCACGGATCCGGCAGGCAGCGCCGTTCGGAGCGATATCCGCATGGCCGTCTTCCTCTTCGGCATGGACGGTCAGCAGGGTGACTGCTGCGGTGGAGAGTGTGATGAACAGGAGAGTGATTAAGCGCATGGGGCGTTCCTTAATAAAATGACGTCATGAAGCTGGCTTTGGATCTGCCAGCCTATCGGCTAGTAACACCACATGCAAGTTTCCCGGTTTCTCAAATTCTGTCGTTGCCGTTGTGTGAGTTCGGCTCGATATTTCCAGCGCCGCTGCCCGATAAATACTGTTGTCAGAGAGCCGAAAGACAGGATCCATTATGCGATTTTTTCATTACCTTTATCACCAGCATGCTTCTGCAGCTCGAGGGGAACGTCTGCTTTACCGGATGATTTACCGTTGCCGCCCTCGCCAGCTGGTGCAGGTGGGGCTGGGAGACGGCAGCCGGGTGATGCGGATGCTCAAATTTGCCACTCGCCATGCTCCCTCCACAGGGCTGGCATTTGCCGGCATCGACCTGTTTGAAGCACGACCATCAAGCCAGCCGGGGATGTCCTACCGGGAGGCTCATCACCAGATTGGGAATCTTGTTGACCAGTTGTCACTTGTTCCAGGCGACCCCTATACCGCCCTTGCCCGGGCTGCCAACCGGCTCATGCAGACAGACATGCTGGTGATCAGCGCGGGCCACGATCCGGCATCGCTCAAGCACAGCTGGGTTTATGTGCCACGCATGTTGCATGAAAACTCGGTCGTGCTGATTGAACAGAGCGGCCCCGAGGGACCCTCTTTCAGGCAGATGGACACGGCGGAAATTGCCCACCTGGCAGCCGACGTGAGCGTGCCGAAAAAACGGGCTGCCTGATCCGGTCAGGCCTTCCAGATCTTCTCCCGATCCTCTCTCTCGCCCAGTGCGTTGCGGGTGTCAACGATCAGCGGCGCATGCTCGCTCACCAGTGCCCAGTCGTACTGATCGTGGTTTGTCACGATCAACAGGCAGTCCAGCGATGAAAGGTACTCCGGGGTGAGTGGCTGGCTGGAGAGCTGCGGGACCCGGAAACTCCGCATCGATGGAAGGTGCGGGATGTGGGGGTCGTTGTAGCTCAGTTGTGCCCCGGCCTCCCCGAGCAATTCCATCAGCTTGAAGGCAGGGCTTTCCCGTGGGTCGTCGACATTGGGCTTGTAGGCCACCCCCAGGATGCCGATGTGTGAGCCCTCGAGCTGCTTGCCCGAGGCCGCAAGGGCCTTGACCAGTCGCATAACGACATGGGCCGGCATGCTGGAGTTGATCTCCCCGGCCAGCTCGATAAAGCGGGTGGTCATCTCGTGGCGCTGCGCCAGCCAGCTCAGGTAAAACGGGTCAATCGGGATACAATGTCCCCCCAGTCCCGGGCCCGGGTAAAAAGGTTGGAAACCAAACGGTTTTGAGCTGGCCGCCTCGATCACTTCCCAAATGTCGATATCGATATGTTGAAAGAGCATTTTGAGCTCGTTGACCATGGCGATATTCACCGACCGGTAAGTGTTTTCCAGGATCTTGCAGGCCTCGGCAATCTCACAGCTGGAAACAGGGACTGTCTCCACCACGACCTGGGAATAAAGCGTCTCGGCCAGTTGCAGGCTGTTCTGCTCAATACCCCCGACGACCTTGGGGATACCGGCAGCGGAGAAGTCCGGGTTTCCCGGATCCTCACGCTCGGGGCTGTAAGCAAGAAAGAAATCGGTTCCCACGTCCATCCCATCCCGTGTGAGTCGTGGCAGCAGGATCTCGCGGGTGGTGCCCGGGTAGGTGGTACTCTCCAGCACGACAAGCTGCCCCGGCCGGAGTGTTACTGCAATCGAGTCCGTTGTTCCGTTGACAAAAGAGAGATCCGGCTGGCGGTCCCCGGTCAGCGGCGTGGGAACGCAGATCAGGATCACGTCCGCTTCCGCAAGCCGACCCATGTCACTGGTGGCCTGGAATGAGCCAGCCTTCACCTGTTGTGCAATCCAGTCACTGTCGATGTGCTTGATGTAACTCTGCCCCGCTTCGAGTTGCTCAATCTTGTTCTCGTCCAGGTCAAATCCAAGGCAACGGAATCCTGCCTCCAGGAAAGTCCTGGCCAGTGGAAGCCCGACGTAACCGAGGCCGACAATGCCGACCAGCGCACTCTTCTTCTCGATTGCCTCACGTAGCTTGTCGGCGTGGCTCATGGCGAATTACTCGCAAGAGGGCGACCGGAGAACCTCCGGCGCAGAACATGTTGCGGGGAATGAAAGAATGGAGAAAAGAAAACAGCGATGCAATCCCTGTCTCGTGGCACCTGTTTATGCCAATATAACACTGGCGTCACACGATCAGACCTCCCAATCCAAGCCAAATCGACAGGGAATTCGATGCCCGCCATCCTCGTAACCGGTGCAGCCGGTTTTATCGGTTTTCACACTGCCCGGCAGCTGCTCAAGGGCGGTCTGGAAGTCGTCGGTATCGACAACCTCAACGACTACTACGATCCCCAGCTGAAGAAAGATCGGCTTTCCCAGCTTGAGGGTCAGCCTGGATTCGAGTTTCACAAGCTGGACCTGATGCAGCACGAGGAACTGGAGGAACTGTTCGCGCGGCACGATTTTTCCCGCGTGGTTCACCTGGCAGCCCAGGCCGGTGTGCGCCACTCGCTTGAGAACCCCAGGGCCTACATCGACAGCAACGTGGTGGGTTTCCTGAACCTGCTGGAGTGCTGTCGGCAGCACAGTGTGGAACACCTGGTCTATGCATCCTCGAGCAGTGTCTACGGGGCGAATACCGCCATGCCGTTTGCGGTGAAGGATCCTGTGGATCACCCGCTAAGCCTCTACGGTGCGACGAAGAAATCCAACGAGCTGATGGCCCATGCTTACAGCCACCTGTTTCGACTGCCGACAAGCGGGTTGCGGTTTTTCACCGTCTACGGTCCCTGGGGGCGACCGGACATGGCACTCTACCTGTTCACGCGTGCCATCCTGGAAGGACGATCAATCGAGCTTTTCAACGAGGGAAAGATGCAGCGTGGCTTCACCTACGTTGATGATGCGGTGGATGGACTGCTGCAGGTTCTCGAGACGATTCCAGAACCGGATCCCGAGTGGAGTGGTGACGATCCTGATCCTTCCACCAGCACGGCTCCCTATCGGGTTTACAACATGGGAACCTCCGAGCCTGTTGAGTTGTCGTTCTTTGTGGAGTTACTGGAAAAATCCCTGGGCCGGACGGCGGACAAGAAGCTGGTAGCGATGCAGCCGGGAGATGTCCCGGCAACCAGCGCGGATCTTTCGGCCCTGGCAGGAGCAGTGGATTACCAGCCCGGCACCTCCCTGGCCGATGGGATTCAGAGCTTCGTCCGTTGGTATGGCGAGTACCACCAGGTCGAGGGGATCCCGGCTGACTGAGAGGCGGGACGTTGCCACTTTTTCAGTGCTCGATTATGCTGGCGGGTTCTGCCAGCTGGATGACTTGGCGCACGGGAATCTTGAAACATGGCTGAAACGACTGCCACCACTCTCCCAGCACGGACGATGTTCGAAAAAATCTGGGATGCCCATATCGTCCACCAGGAACCCGAGAAGCAGACAATTCTCTATATCGACCTGCACCTGGTGCACGAGGTAACCAGCCCGCAGGCCTTCGAGGGCCTGCGCCTCGCTGCTCGCCAGGTTCGCAGGCCTGGTCGCACGATTGCCACCCCCGATCACAACGTGCCGACCACCGATCGTTCGTTACCGATTGCCGACGAGACCTCGCGCCTGCAGGTCGATACGCTGCGAGGCAACTGCCAGGAATTTGGTGTCAAGCTCTATGACCTGGATAGTCCCCACCAGGGAATCGTCCATGTGATCGGACCAGAACTGGGGTACACCCAGCCGGGAATGACCATCGTCTGCGGGGACAGCCATACTGCCACGCATGGGGCTTTCGGAGCCCTCGCTTTTGGGATCGGGACCAGCGAGGTGGAACACGTGCTGGCGACCCAGACGTTGCTCCAGCAGCGGCCCCGCACGATGCGGATCTCGGTGGAGGGGGAACTTGGCCCGGGAGTGACCGCCAAGGACCTGATTCTCTACGTGATTGGCCAGATCGGTACCGCGGGTGGGAGTGGCCACGTGATCGAGTATGCAGGCTCCGCGATCCGGGGTCTGAGCATGGAACAGCGGATGACGGTCTGCAACATGACAATCGAGGCAGGAGCCCGGGCCGGCATGATCGCACCGGATGAAAAAACCTTCGAGTACCTCGAGGGTCGTGAGTTTGCGCCAGAGGACATGGCTGCCGCCAGGCAGGCCTGGAGAGAATTGCCGACCGATGAGCAGGCCACGTTTGATCGCGAGTTATCCTTCCAGGCCAGTGAGATTGCTCCCCAGGTGACCTGGGGGACCAACCCGGGACAGGTCGCCCCTGTTACCGCGGTAATTCCCGACCCCATGGCCAGCCCGACGGAGCTGGAACAAAAGGGAGTTGCTCGTGCCCTGGAGTACATGGGACTGGAGCCGGGGACGCCGCTTGAACAGGTCCAGATCGATCGGGTCTTTATCGGGTCCTGTACCAACTCCCGGATCGAGGACCTGCGGGCTGCGGCCCGGGTGGCCCAGGGATACCTTGTGCATGATTCGGTCGACGCGATGGTCGTGCCGGGAAGCGGCGTGATCAAGCAGCAGGCAGAAGCAGAAGGACTTGACGTGATCTTCCAGGAGGCAGGCTTCCAGTGGCGCGAGGCGGGTTGCAGCATGTGCCTGGCGATGAACCCGGACAAGCTGGAGCCGGGAGAACGCTGTGCATCAACAAGTAACAGGAATTTCGAGGGGCGGCAGGGAAAGGATGGCCGGACCCACCTGGTCTCGCCCGAAATGGCCGCCGCGGCTGCGATCTCCGGTCACTTCATTGATGTACGACAATGGGAATTCAAGGATTGAATAGGAATTGACCGATGCAGCCATTTATCCAACATCACGGGCTTGTCGTGGCCATGGATCGTGCAGACGTGGATACCGACCAGGTTATCCCCAAGCAGTTCCTCAAGCGTATTGAGCGAAGCGGTTTTGGCCAGTTCCTTTTCTTTGACTGGCGTTTCCTGCCGGGGGGCGAGCCCAACCCGGATTTCGAGTTGAACCAGCCGGCAGCAGAAGGGTGCTCGATCCTGCTGGCACGAGATAATTTTGGTTGTGGGTCCAGCCGTGAACATGCGGTCTGGGCGCTGGCCGATTACGGGATCCGGAGTGTGATCGCACCCTCGTTTGCGGATATCTTCTTTAATAACTGTTTCAAGAACGGCCTCTTGCCCGTGGTGCTTGAGCCGGCGGTGATTGACCAGCTCTTTGCCAGCGCCGCCGGGGGGGGGTACCAGTTGACGGTGGACCTGGAACTGGGCCAGGTTCGAGATAAGGATGGCCTCGAGGTAGAATTCTCGGTGGATCTCTTCCGGCGTCAGTGCCTGATGGAGGGCCTGGATGATATCGCCCTGACACTCCAGTACGAGGACCGGATCACTGCTTATGAGCAGTCACAAGGGTGACCGGAGAAGGAGAGAAGACCATGTGGAACCGCAAGCTCGTCATCTCACTGGCGCTGCTGATCTCAGCCTGTTCCCTGCTGAGGGCAGAGCCGACGGTTGAAACCGTTCTGGAGGGCCTGAAGAACCCGGTCGCCGTGGTACTGCAACCGGAAACCGACGTGATTTTTGTCGCCGAGAGCGGCGCCGGCCGGGTGATACGCATTGTCGATGGCAAGGCCGAGGTGGTGATTACCGGTTTCCCGCTGGAGAAGTACGGGGAGGGGCCGAAGTACTCGATCGGACCACTTGGGCTGGCCTTCCTGGATAAGGATCACCTGGTGGTGGGTGGTGGCGGCCTGCCTGACGGGGAGGAACTGCTGCGGTATTACAAGCTGCCGGAGGCAGGGTCGATCGAGGCGAGTGAAATGGTAAGCAGTTCCTCGCTTAAACCGGTCGATGATGTCGGCGGCGAGGGAAACTTCTATGGCCTGGCACGTACCTCGGGAGCACTCTTCGTGACCTGTAACGGGGATGATACCAAGGGGTGGATTGCCAGGGCCCTGCTCGTTGGGGGTGTCGAGAAGACGGTGGCACCGCTGCAACGTGTGATTGCGACCAAGGTCGCCACCGGGCTGGATGCACCGGTGGCACTTACCGTCTCTCCCGATGGCAACCTTGTGGTGGGCCAGATGGGGGAGATCAAGGTCGCAGGAGACAGTGGGCTCACTTTTTACCATCCCACCTCGGGCAAGCGGCTGGCACATTTTGCCACCGGCCTGCACGATATCAGTGGGCTGGCCTACGGCCCCGGTGGCATGCTTTACGCCACCGATTTTTCCTGGTTGAAACCGGACCAGGGGAGCCTTTCCCAGTTACTCTCGGTGCGGGAGAGGAAGCAGACGGTCAAGGCCCGGCGGATCCTTCCGCTCGAGCGGCCAACGGCAATCACCTTTGACCAGTCGGGTGCTGCCCTGGTGACAGTGATCGGGTCGGGAGAGAAGCCGGACTCGGGAAAACTGCTCAGGATCGAGCTGGATCCCTAGCCGCGGATCACCGTTTCAAATCCCATCTCGCGGATCATCTGCTCGTCTTTTTCAGGGGCCTGGCCCGAGGTGGTCAGGTAGTCTCCCACGAAAAGGGAATTGGCCGCGTAAAGCCCCAGCGGTTGCAGGCTGCCAAGGTGCAGTTCCCGGCCACCAGCGATGCGGATCTCGCAGTCCGGGTTGACGAAGCGAAACATCGCCAGGGCCCTGAGGCAGTATTGCGGTGTGAGATCATCCTGCCCGGCCAGCGGCGTGCCGTCGATCGGGTTGAGGAAGTTAAGAGGGATCGAGGCAGCTCCCTGGGCACGCAACTCCAGGGCCATCTCCACCACGTCCTCTTCTGTTTCGCCCATGCCGATAATGCCCCCGGAACAGATTTCCAGCCCTGCCCTGCGTATCGAGTTGAGCGTTTCAATGCGGTCCTGGTAGCTGTGGGTTGTGCAGATCTGGGAGTAAAACTCGGGGCTGCTGTTGAGGTTGTGGTTCACCCGGTCGACCCCCGCCGCCTTCAGTCGCCCGGCCTGATCGTCATCGAGTAGGCCCAGGCAGGCACAGATTTTCAGGTCATGGTGCTCCTTGATCTGTGGGACGATTGATTCCACCGCCTTCATTTCGTTTTCGCTCGGGCCGCGGGCAGAGATTACCAGGCAGTAAGTCCCGGCATTTCTCTCGGCTGCCAGCGCCGCCCCTTCAAGCAACTTCTCCCGGTTAAGGATGTTGTACTTGGGGATCTCGGCGGTGGAGGTCTTTGACTGGGAACAGTAAGTGCAATCCTCCGGACAGAGACCGCTCTTGGCATTCATCAGGAAGTAAAGCTGTACCTCCTTGCCAAAGTACTTGTGGCGAATTCGAAATGCCGCAGAGAGCAGGTCAAGTAATTCCTCGTTGGCCGAATGCAGGATCGAGAGTGCCTGCTGCCTGTCAAGCTGTCCGCCTGAAAGCACCAGGTCGGCGAGCTCGTGCCAGTGACCCGTGGTTGGTGCCGTGTCGGGGGAATGGCTGGTGGTCGATGACATCGTTTCTGCCCCTGCCTGCCTGAGGATGCTGCCAGCTCGCTTGTTGCCAGGTGTGCTACGATGATGACCACTTGCCTGGATACCCGCAAGCCCTTTCCAGCTTGGCAGCAGGCTGTCGATCACGCACAATGCGGGCAGAGAGAAGCAAGCGTCGGAAGACGCGATGGTGGGGTTGAGTATGGCGCGACAGTATCTTGCCCGGGTGGGAGTGATGGGATATGTGGGCAGGTTTGCCACCGCCCTGCCGCTCGATGTTTCCCGCGGGAGCCGGGTTGTCTGTCGTACCGAGCGGGGGCTGGAAGTTGCCGAGTTGCTTAGTGATGTTGAACAGGTGACAGGCGGCGACGTGGATGGGACCTTGT
>JAPYUD010000128.1:0-8619 GCA_029936215.1 Pirellulaceae bacterium
ATGCGGTACTTCTCGATCACGTCCCAGTCAATCGTCACACCAATTCCTGGCCGATCGGGAATCTCCACCATGCCGTTGGAGACCACCCAGGGCTCGGAAACATACTGCTCCTGGTACATGTGGTTACAGTGAATGGCAGGCCAACGGGCATGGGAGAGTGCAGCCTGGACATGCAGGCAGTAGTTCGCCGCCAGGTTCGAGCCGACCCACTGCATCCAGAAGGGCTTGTTGAATTCCTCGCAGATGCGGCCCTTCTCGTGGGCATTGGCAGCTCCCCCGTCCATCACGAATCCATCGCAGATATCCTGCATCAGCTGGGTCCGGAATGCCGGCCGATCGGTATGGTGAGCAATCGGCACCGCCAGGTGGGATCGCAGGTGCCGGTTCCCTTCCACGTCCTCCTGCGCAATAGGACTTTCCCAGATCGCCACCTTCTCGTACTTCTCCAGTCGCTTGCAGAGGGACTTGGCAATGCTCGTGTCGGCCCCGAAGTCGTTAAAGTCCATGTCGATCAGGAAGTAATCGGGGATCGCCTCACTGAGCCTGTGGACCTGGTCTTCCAGGTCGAACCAGGGGCGGGCCTTGGTCTTGAAAGTGGTGTAGCCATTGGCCACCGCCTCCTCGCACTCCAGGATCCAGTCCTCCACCGGCATGTCGATTGCCCACCAGCCGACGTGTGCATGGCTCCGCCGCTTGATCCCCATCAGCGCCCAGGCGGGCGTCTCGAGCAGCTTGCCGACGGCATCAAAGATGGCCATCTGCAGGCCGGCGCCGAGCGTGTCATCCCACATGATCGTTACCGGGTCGGCCCCCTCGGCCCTCGCCACCGCCTCGTCAGTTACCTCACCCCAGGTGTAATAGGGCATCGTCTCCCCGACACCGACATGCCCGGTATCGAGTTCCACACGGCAGACCTCGAACAGCCTCCAGTGGGCAATTTCGCGAACCATGTTTCGCCAGGGGACTTCCTTCAGTGGAAGCTCAACCCAGGTACGTTCAATCGAGGTAATCGTGGCCATGCTGGTTTGCCCGGAAGAGAACAGTTCTAATAGTGCCAAAACGGAGCACGCCCGTTTCATTCGCTTGCATCGTACAAACTCATTCCACGAGATGGTAGTTAATGGCCACGACGATCCAGAAAATCCGCTGCGTCCTTACCGCTCCAGCCGGAATCCGGCTGGTGGTCGTCAAGCTCGAAACTAGTGACCCGGGACTCTATGGACTTGGCTGTGCCACCTTCACCCAGCGACCACTGGCCGTGGTGGAAGCGGTGGAAAAGTACCTCGACCCGTTTCTCAGGGGCCGCAACGTTGCTGAAATCGAGGACATCTTCCTGGCCTCGCAGGTAAGTTCCTACTGGCGACAGGGCCCGGTGCTGAACAATGCCCTCTCTGGTGTCGACATGGCACTCTGGGACATCAAGGGGAAACAAGCCGGCATGCCGGTCCATGACCTGGTCGGGGGAAAGTGCCGCCAGAGTGCGGATGTCTACGTGCATGCCAGCGGTAACACGATCGAGGAGACGATCGGGAAGGCCCAGTCCTGGATGAAAGAGGGTTACCGTTTTGTTCGTCTGCAGTCCGCGGTTGCCGGGCAGGCAACCTACGGAACCAAGTCCGACCTGCAGACCCACGAGGAGGTGGATGGCCCGGGTTCGCCACAGAATGTTTTTGAGCCGGGAGACTATGCCCGGCAGGCAGTTGAGCTATTTCGCCAGGCCCGGCAGGCACTGGGTGACGAGGTGGAGCTGCTTCACGACATCCACGAGCGGGTCCCCCCGTCGCTGGCCGTGCAACTGGCGAAAGAGCTGGAACCGTTCCGCCTGTTCTTCCTCGAGGATGCCCTGCCACCGGAGGAGAACGACCATTTCCGATTGATCCGCCAGCAGAGCTCGATCCCGATCGCGATGGGAGAACTTTACACCAACGTACAGGAATACGTTCCCTTGATCCGCGAGCGACTGATTGATTTTATCCGGGTCCACCTTTCGATGATTGGCGGTTTCACACCGGCCAGGAAGCTGGCAGCGCTCTGTGAATTCTTCGGGGTTCGCACCGCCTGGCATGGCCCTGGCGACACCTCGCCGGTAGGCCACGCAGCCAACCTGGCGCTGGACCTCTGTTGCCCGAATTTCGGCATCCAGGAATTCACGCTTCCCAACGATGCCACGCGGGAGGTTTTTCCCGGCTGTCACGAGGTGCGTGATGGTTCACTCTGGCCAAACGACCAGCCAGGCTGGGGAGTCGACCTGGATGAAGAGCAGGCTGCCCGGCACCCCTATCCCGACCACCCCTTTAACGGTGCCTGGCCGGCGATACGTCGCCGGGATGGGAGCATCGTGAGGCCATGATTCTTTCACGTCACCCCGCCAGCCAAAGGAAACGTCCATGAAACGACTACCAAGAACTCTCCTGGTCCTGCTGCTGGTTTTCCCCCATGCCATCCTGGCCCAGTCAACACTGCCGGAGAAGCTGGAGACGCTGGTTGTCGGGGAGATGGACAAGCAGCAGCTGGTCGGAGTCGCGATTGGGCTGATCCAGGAGGGGAAAGTCAGCTACCTGAGGGGATTCGGTTACGCCGATCGTGAAAACGCGATTCCCGTGGACACCGATACGATGTTTCGCTGGGCCTCGATCTCCAAAACGATGACAGCGATCACGGCCCTGCAGCTCTGGGAAGACGGCGCGCTGGACCTGGATGCGGATATTCACAGCCTGGTCCCCAGCTTTCCGGCACAAAAGTACGACGGCAAGGACGTCGTCGTCACACCGCGGCAGTTACTCTGCCACCAGGGGGGCATCGTACATTACACCAACGGCACGGTGATCCCGGTGGAGCGTGACTACCGACGTGAGTACCCCTTCCGCAATGTACGGCTGGCGGTCGACGGCTTCAGCCTCTCCCCGCTGGTCAACGGACCCCGGCAAAAGTACTCCTACACGACACGCGGCTACATTCTACTGAGCGCCGCTGTCCAGCAGGTGGGTGGCCAGAAGTTTGCCACCCAGGTACAGCGCCGTATTGCCCGTCCCTGCGGCATGCTGACGCTTCAACCTGACTACCAGTGGAAGCATATCCCCAACCGGGCCGTGGGTTACAGGAAGGCGGAAGACAAGATCGTTCCCTCCACCGACACCGACGTGAGCTGGAAACTGGGGGGTGGCGGTTTCATCTCCAGCATTACCGACCTGGCCCGTTACGGAGTCGGGCTTCTGGAAGGCACGCTGGTTTCCGCCGAAACCGAGAAGTTGATGTGGACGCCACAGGCCACGGCCGATGGTACGCAGACCACCTACGGCCTCGGTTTCCAGATCTTTAATCCGGAAAACCCACGGGTTCTCGGCCACGGCGGGGCACAGGAAAAGACCAGGACCGTACTGGTCCTCAGCCCGGAGAGCCAGACCGGCGTGGTGGTGATGTCCAACTGCGAGTACGCCAACCCGAATCGTTTCGCCCAGATCCTGCTGCCACTGCTCACTCCTGCCGCCGAGTAACCTGGCGGGGCCGATAAATCCAGCGAGGACGATGGGGCGGCTTGCCCGCCACGGGCCGAAAGTCCTTGTTCTCCTCTGGCAGCATGAGGATTGCTCCTTCGGCGATCGTCACGTTATCGACATGTCCGGAGAGTTTTTCGTCCGAGAGCACAACGTGAACATGGGTATTGGAGCTGTGGTGTGTAAAAACACCGTGGTGCCTGGTCGAAAAGAAACCAATCAGTCTGCCATCGATGTTCTCACGTTGAATCTGGACTGCAGCCTTCAGATGCTCGACGTGCGATGATGGACCGTCTGGCAACTTGCGACCGTCAATCACGTGCAGGTTCAACTGGCGAAGCTCACCAACCACCAGGAATGGGAAGGGCTGTTCAATATCGATTCCCGCCACCTTGGCCTGCCTGGCCAGGAAGGCATCCATTTGATCCAGCGGGAGGTCATTTTTCAGCGGAAACTTGCGCCATGCATTCACATTTGCAATAACGAACAAGGCTGCCTGTTCATCGCTGGTCGTGGTACGAACGGTTCGCGTACCACCATCATCGGTTGGATACGAGAGCCAGATCTGGTCGTCGACGATCGTCACTTCGCCATTTAACTCGGCAATAGCTCCCAAGCCATAAGCATGTGGGCCAGGGACGACGTCGGTGAGTGTGACAACACCCGCTGTTTCCCCCTGGTGCATCAGCTTGCGCAAGACACCAAATGTTCGGACGCCGCCCTCCCCCGGGAAAAGGTCCACCTCCTGCTGGTAGAAACCTGCCATCTCGTCAGGAAACCAGTTCCTCACACTCATCAGGATCATGCTGTAATGCTGGTCCTCGATCGCTTCTAAATACTGGGCCTTGAGTTCTTCCCAGCGCGCCGGGTCACTCCCCCGCTCCACGTCCGCCATTGCCATATGGTGAGCACTCCCACGCTTGCCAGCCATCACGGCCAGGTATCCATGGTAGGGGGCCAGCACCTCCCCTTCAGCCTGGCGCAGTTGCTCGACAAGCTGATCGCCGGCCAGCCGATCTTGATCGCTGGGGAGGTGTTCAGCCGGCGTGTAGGCAAGCAGTCCAAGTTGCAGGCAGGCAGCCGCCGGCACGATCCACCGCCAGAAGCACTTGTCCAGGTCGGCAATGGCGATGGCCAGGCCCGAGAGCAGGGCCATGCCGAGGTAAGCGGGAAGCAGGACATTGTCATAGCCACCGGAATGGAGCCGGGAGAACCAGCTGGCGGCCAGCAGGCCACCGAGCAGGGCCAGGAAAAAGCCACTGCGATAGCGCCGATCCACGTGATCCTTCTCTCGCCATAGCAACACCAGCCCGGTGATGGCCAGCGGCACCAGGATGGGTACGCTGCGCAGCAGGTCATCCCACCAGAACCCGAGCAGGTATTCATGAGCAATTGCATGCTGGCGGGGAAGCTCAAAGACGTAATAGCCATACCAGCCACCACTGGCAAGGTTCATCAGCAGCGTGGAGACAACCAGTAGACCGGCGAAGCTCGCCAGGCAGGCCAGCCCCAGGCGTCTTCGCACGAGCAGTTGCCAGGT
The DNA here is from genome assembly GCA_029936215.1 of Pirellulaceae bacterium. Classification (GTDB taxonomy): domain Bacteria; phylum Planctomycetota; class Planctomycetia; order Pirellulales; family Pirellulaceae; genus SAT2750. The sequence continues at coordinate 5,035 of JAPYUD010000128.1, forward strand.
GAGTACCGGCAGGACGGCAACCAGCACCGTCTGCTTGGTAAAGAAGCCGAGTGCCAGGACAACCCCGGCCAGAATTGCCTGCCGGGTCGTGCTGGCATGTCTTAGCAGCAGGCAACCCGCCAGCAGCAGGGCCACCATCAGGCTGTCGACCCGTCCCAGGTCGAACCAGGCTCCGCCCAGCTCAAACGTGGCGGCATAAAAACCGGCGGCAATGACCCCGGACTGGTGGCTTCCTCCCTCGCGGCGAATCCCCTGGTGGATCAACAGCAGTGTTGCCAGGGTGGCAAGCAGCGAGAGCAGGCGAAGTGCGATGAAACCATCACCCAGGAGCCACAACAGCGGGGCTGCCAGGTAGTAGTAGAGGGGCGTGTAAAGGAAGGGGATAAAGTCGATGGATGGTTCCACGTAGATCGATTCGCCACCGGCAATCCGCTGGACGTTCTGGAGCGAGCCCCCTTCCATCCATTCCAGCTCGTACGGGTAACCCATACGAGAAAATGCAACCATGACCAGCAGGGCCATGAAAAGGAGGGCCAGGACCACAAGGGATGACTGGACCGCGACAGGCAGCTTCTTGCGCATCACGCTGGTTCACCCGGAGAACAGTTAAAGAAGACCCTCGATGGGCTCATCATGGTAGACCTGGTGGGGCCGGTTAAACTTGTCATGCCAGGCCACCGTGGAAGGCAGGCCAAGCGCCCGGTAAATAGTCGCCCCCAGGTTTTCCGGTGTCTGTGGATCCGCGATCGGATAACCCCCGATCCGGTCCGAGGCTCCGATCACATTGCCACCCTTGACGCCTCCACCTGCAAAAAAGACAGACTGGATCGCTCCCCAGTGATCACGGCCAGGCAATCCCGACTTGGCACCCTTGAAGGTAAATGTCTTCGGCGTACGGCCAAATTCACCTGCCATCACGATCAACGTATCGTCCAGCATGCCCCGCTGATCCAGGTCATCGATGAGCGCGGAAACGGCACGGTCCGTTGGTGGCAGCAGGTAGTTCTTCAGGTTCCCAAAAGCTGCCTCATGGGTATCCCACGACTCATCATTGCCGAGGTTCACCTGGACCATGCTGACTCCCGCCTCGATCAGCTGCCGGGCCATCAGAAGCGACCAGCCGAAAGAGTTTCGGCCATACTTGTCCTGGACCTTGTCGTCCACCTGATGCACATCCAGTGCCCGGTGCACGCCGTCCCTGACCAGCATCGAGACTGCCTCCTGCCGGAATCGATCAAAACCCTCCACCTGGGCAGCCTGTTCCAGCTGGCGACGTTGCTCGTCGAGTCGGCCTAGCAGTTGCACGCGTTCCTGGAGGCGGTCCTTGAGCATTCCCTGCTGCAGTTCCAGGCGGGGTGCCTCGAACTTGTATCCTTCCGGGTTATTGGGTCCTTCCCATCGCTGGAAACCGTACTCGGGAAATGCCCCGTGAATATACTCGCTGGTGCGAAACTGGCTGGCCTCGATAAACCAGGGGTCGTGCTCGGGCCCCATCACGCCGGCGAATTGTCCGGGAATCGTCCTGCCGCTGACATGGATCAGTTTTTCCGGCAGCACTGCCGCCGGGGGGAGGTTATTACGACGCGGCACAATGCCATTAACGACCGAGGCGATACAGGGCCAGTCATTGGGGCCGGGCCGGCTGCCGCTAAAACCACGTGGCAGTTCCCCGCGGCCGGTCAACATGATGTGATGCCCCTGGGAATGCTCGTTCCAGGGATGCGTCAGGCTACGAACCAGCGCCCACTTGTCGCTCCGCTGGGCAAGCATCGGCAGGTACTCGGAAACCTGGATCCCGGGAGTCCGTGTCTGGATCGGCTTGAATTCCCCCCGCACCTCGTCGGGAGCATCCGGCTTCATGTCAAAACTCTCGTGCTGGGCAAGTCCCCCCGAGAGAAAAATATAGATGACTGCCTTGGCCGTCTGCCGCGGCACCTGGTCGCCGGCCATCGCCCGCAGTCCCTCGACATGGTTCATGCCCAGGCCCAGCAAGCCAACCGCACCTGCCTGGATCGCCACACGGCGGGATAACCGTGGATGGTGAGGAATTCCGGGTTGGCTGTGTGGGTGTTTCATCATTCCTGGCCGTTCGACAGGACATTCACTTGCATCCAGTTGTGCTATCGGCTTTCCGCCGATGACAAAGCAACCAAATCCGTGCTCGCCTGAGAGTATAAACCATCCAACGTGCGGAATGAACAGAAATGGATCAGCGATCTTTACCAGGCCAGTACTGGTGGAAAAAATTCGTCAATCAATTCGCTGTAGAAGGGCTTTAAAAGCTCGACATCCGGTGGCGAATCTGACTTGGAGTAGAGGTCATAAGGCTGGAATTTCTGTACCCAGAGGATCATCTCCCGGTCATCGTCATTCATCAGTTGCTGGTAGGCCCCGTCATGATGCCAGGGGTAAAAGGAGTGATAGCGGATCATCGCCAGTCCCTCCCTGGGAAGGTAATCACGCATGACCTGGTAGGTGTATTCATCATGTCCCCAGGACATTGTCACGTTTTCCAGCCCGATCCCAGGCTCATAGATCCCGGTTTCCGACTGGTAGTCCGGGTTGTCGCTGTCCGGGTTGTCCCGGAAGAACTCCGGGAAGACAATCTTCTCGGAAAACGCACAACCGACCGGGTAGGTATCCCCGGTAACCGCCCACTGGGGTTCATCCCAGAGACAGAGAAGTTTTCCCAGGTCATGAACCAGTCCGACCAGGACAAACCAGCGCGGATGCCCATCGGCGCGAATGGCCTCGGCAGTCTGCAGGCAATGCTGGATCTGCGATAACTCCGTATCCGGATCGCTCTCATCAACCAGCGTATTAAGAAACTCGAGGGCTTCCCAGGCACTCATCCTCGCCCGGGAAAGTGGCAGATACTGGTCGCGCTTCTGGCGGCCAAATTCAACGGTCTGGTGTCGGTGGTTGAGGCGATAGAATTCTCGCACATGGTCGGGTGCCGCATTCCCGTAATCACGAAACTCCTCCTGCTGTTTCTCGTCTCCCGGCTCCGGATAGCGACGTAGCAGGTCGTCTTCCCAATCGTCAATGCTGCCAAGCGGCTGTGGATTATCCATACCGGCTGACCTGTTGTGACAGAGCAATTATCGGATTACAGTCTTCAGTTATGTATTGTAGCAACCCCACTCCCGCTACTGGCAAGTCCTTATTGCGGTCTTGCCACGGAATACTCCTTTCGGTCCTGTGGTTGATTCCAGCTGGCCAGCTCCCGGCTGACGAGCCGGTCCCCCGGCCACGTGCCCACGCCCACAACGACTACTACCACAAGCGACCGCTGCTGGATGCCCTCTCCCATGGTTTCTGCAGCGTCGAGGCGGACGTCTACCTTGTTGATGGAAAGCTGCTGATTGCCCACAGCCGCTTCGAGTTGAAACCGGAAAAGACACTGGAGAAGCTGTACCTTGACCCGCTGCTGAAGAGAGTTCGTGGCAATACCAACGCCGGTCTGGGGGGAGGTCGCGTCTTTCCCGGGTACAAGCCACCGCCGTTCACCCTGCTTGTCGACTTCAAGACCAACGGCAGTGAGATTTACAAACGCCTGCAGCAGGTTCTGCCACACTACAAGGA
>JAPYUD010000129.1:0-8591 GCA_029936215.1 Pirellulaceae bacterium
TAATAGCCAGGCATTCCGGGCGAACGAGATGATCGCGGACATGATGCTGTTTGCCCGGCCGCCCCGGATGGACAACAGGCCGGTGAATGTCGTCACGCTCGTTCAGCAGGCAGTCGAGGAAATCCGTGACCGCGCTATCCAGGCGGGGGTAGCGATCCGGGTTGATCAGGGGACCGGGCCGCTGATGGTCGACGGGGATGAGAATCACCTGGTCGAGGCGATCAAGGCAGTCTGTGTCAACTCGCTGGAAGCCTGTGCCCACGGAGGGCTGGTTGAACTGGCGATCCGTGAGCATTCACCGGATGGCCAGGGACAGCAGGGGGCGGTGACCATCGAGGTCCACGATGATGGCCCAGGGATTCCTGCGGAAGTTCGCCCACACATTTTTAACCCGTTTTATTCCGGACGCGAAGCGGGCAGAGGGCTCGGTTTTGGACTCTCCAAGTCCTGGCGGATCATCACGCAGCACGGGGGGCGGATCGAGGTAGAGCAGCCCGAGGTGGGTACTCGGCTGGTGATCTCCCTTCCACGGGCAGAAAACCAGGCAGCCTGACCCGGTCAGGCAATGCCGCGGCGTGCCAACTCACCCATCACCCCCTGGACGATTTGACTGATCTGGTCGCTGTTGACGCTCGAGGTGGTGCAGCCAGCGCCCGGCTCCTCCGAGTAACCATGGTCGGCCAGCAGGCATTGTAGCTCATGTCGAAGCCGGTCCAGGTCGGATTGCTGGAGTGAGGACATCGGCTGGCGTCCCTCGCCGGTCTGGATGCCACGCAGTTGCAGGGCGGCCCGGAATCCCTCGGGAAAATCGCTGTTGAGAATCATGGCATCAAAGAGCGTGAGCAGGCGGTACTGCAGGGCGATCGCGTCATCGATCTGCCGCTTGACGGTCAGGTCGTAGAGCGTGCGAGTCACCTCCGGGACAATGCCGCTGGAAGCATTCGTACCGCCATCGGCACCGATCAGCATCATGGCGACCAGGGCAGGGTCCCAGCCAGTGAGAAAACTGAAATCTGGGCGTAGGGGACGGACCGCGGATATCATTCGCATCATGTTAGGAAGATCGCCGGACGAATCCTTGATCGCTATCACCCGTTCACATTCCTCGGCCAGTCGCTGGACCGTGGGGACGTCGATCGGGGAGGCAAACATGGGGATGTTGTAGAGCGTCACGTCGACCGGGGAGTTAATCGCAATCTCGCGAAAGTAGGCGTATACGCCCTGGGGGCTGACCGGGTAATAGAATGGCGAGACAATCGCCACCGCGCGAACTCCCAGCTCGTGGTATCGCTCGCAGGCACGGATCGTCTCGCTGGTGTTGGCCTCGGCAGCCCCGGCAAGGACCGGGACACGGCCAGCAACCTGGTCGGTGATGATCTCGATAATGCGAATGCGTTCCTCGGCGGTAAAACGAGTGAATTCGCCCGTCGACCCGTTGGGGTAAAGACCATGGACGCCATGGTCGATCAACCAGTCCACGTAACGGCGAGTCTCCTCTTCATTAATCCGCCCCTGGTTGTCGAGGGGGATAATGTTGGGAGTAAAAATACCGCTCAATCGTTTTTGTTCTGACATCGGAAGCCCGTGAGTGAGAATCCCGGAAGTGAAAACTGGTTGGTGCGATTTATCCAGTGAAAAGCGATATAACCGGACCAGTCCACCTGGATTACCCAGGCTATGAAACATAGGACATGATTAAGATGCGGGGAGAGAAAAACGTCCCTCCCTGGGCGATAATCAAAGTAAGGGAGAGGATCTGTCTGCCCTCCCAGCCGATTGTGACGAATATCCCAGTTGTCCCACCAAGCGAGCGGCGACCATGCCAAGCGATGCTGGAAAAACAGTCCGGGTTTCCATCGCCGGAATGATCTTCTGTGTGGCGCTGGTGGTTTACCTGGTTGCTTACCTGCTGGTCCCGATACACCAGGTCAGCCTCTGGAGGCTGCTGCTGCCCGACCAGGTCCTTGCCGAAACGATGGGTGGGGATTTCGCCAGGGTCAACCTGCTGGATCGGATCCCGGTCCTGCTCTTGACCGGCCTGTTACTTGCTTCTGCCTGGCTGCTCGGGCAACTGCCACTACGATGGCTCTCGGCGGGTGTCACCCTGGATCGGCTGGAACGGCACCTCTTCTCTGTTGCCTGTGGGCTGGGACTCCTTTCCACCTTCACGCTGCTCGCTGGCCTGGTGGGAGTTGGATCCTCCCCGTTTCCCTACCTGCTGCTGCTGGCCGTTGTCGGGCTGCTTGCCTGGCGAAGCCGGCCTGGCCTGGCGAAAAAACAGGCCGCTCCACTGCCCGGGGCGGGGCCTGGAAGAAAAGACCTTGACGTTCGCTGGAACTGGCTGCTGCTGCCGCTGGGTCTGGTGATTGTGCTTGGAGCGATGCTCCCGCCACTCGATTTCGACGTCCGTGAGTACCACATGCAGGTTCCCAGGGAGTGGCATCAACAGGGGAAAATCACTTTCCTGCAGCACAACGTCTACGGCAACATGCCACTGGGAGTTGAGATCCTGGCACATCCCGCGATGGCTGTCTGGCCGGGAGAGCTGGACTGGTGGTGGGGATCACTGGTTGGCAAGACGCTGGTTGGCTGCTTCGCGATTCTCACCGCGCTGATGCTGCTGTCGCTGGGGACTCGTCTTCACGGCCGCCGGGCGGGACTTGCTGCCGCCGTGCTCTACCTTTCGATCCCCTGGGTCGGGCTGGTCTCGATGAATGGCCTGGTCGAGGGCGCCCTGGGGTTTTACCTGGTCGCTGCATTCGCCGCGCTGCTTGCCTGGCCGCCGGACGAGGGACGGCGTTGGCCGGTAATGATTGGCCTCCTCGCCGGGGCGGCTGCTGCCTGCAAGTACCCGGGAATGCTCTGGGGAGTGCTCCCTGCATTGCTGGGAGTCCTGCTTCTCGCTCCCCGGCGTGCTCACGGCGTACTGCTGTTTTCACTCGGGGTACTGGTTGGATGTGGCGGCTGGTACCTGAAGAACCTCTTCCTGGCCGGCAATCCCTTTTATCCACTCCTGGATGACTGGTTTGCCGGGAGCCGAACAGCTGGGCAGGTGAGCCAGTGGGCCAGTGCTCACCAGGTTCCCGCTTTCTCCCTGGCGGACCTGCTTGGCAAGCTGGTTGATTTTGGCGGCCGGGAGAGCTTCCAGGGAATGCTGTTGATTCCCTGCGCCCTGGTCGGCCTGCGTGGTTTCCGGGGGAACCGTGGGATTCGCTGGGCCACTCTTTTTACGGCATATTTTCTTGTCACCTGGTGGCTCCTGACCCACCACCTGCCACGATTCTGGGTGCCGGTGCTTCCCTTCGTCGCCCTGCTCGCCGGTGCCGGCGCTGCTCACCTCTTTGATGGCCGGCCACGCCTGCTGGGGAGCGTGCTGGTGGTCTCGACACTGGCCGGACTGCTGGTGATCAGTAATCGCGTCCCTTTCGAGTCCTCCGTCCATGACAATCGCCTGCTGGTGTCCCTTTCCGATCTGCGCGATGGACCGGCCCGTGAGGAAGAACCGGATGACATCATGGTCCTGCAGGTTCACCGCCAACTGAATCGCATGCTCGAACCCGGAGAGCGGGTATTGCTTGTCGGTGGTGCAACCCCTTTTGACCTTCAGCTGCCAGCTCTCTACAACACCTGTTTCGACAGCTGCCTGCTGGAGACGATGATCCAGAACCGTTCGCCCCAGCAGCGACGGCAGCGGTTCTCCGATGAAGGGATCACGCATGTTTTTGTCCAGTGGAGCGCCATTGAACGGTACCGGGGTCCGGGCAACTATGGCTTCACCGACTTTGTCACTTCCGGCCTGTTTGACCAACTCGCCGGAGAGGGACTGCTGGAAAAGGTCGAGCTGAACGTGCCCCGTGAGTTTGGTGAATTGTTTCTTGTCATCGAGGGCCCCTGACAGATGTTCTTTCGCTTTCTGGCCCGGCAGTGGATCCAGGCGACGGCAAGCAGGGTAGTGGCGAATGCTGTCGTTCGCCCCGCCGACGCTGCGCCGGGGGATGGTGGTGAAAAGGGACAGCAGCACCTGGCTGCCCGGATTCGACGCTGCGATGTTGCCGTGATCTGTGCGGACCATGTAGAGGCGATGGGTCTGCGAGGACTGCTTGAGGAGGTCGTCACAACGCGCTGCGCGAGCCTGCTCGAACATGCCGGCTGGCTTTCCGGGCGACGCGTGATCATTGCCGAGGGAGGAACGGGCAAGGAACAGGCGGCGACCGCAACCGGGGACATTATCCAGATGTACAAGCCTCGCTGGGTGATTGCTTCCGGATTTGCAGTGGCTCTTGTGGCAGGCCTGGAACATGAGCACCTGTTGATGGCTGACCCTGTTATGGATCCAGAAGGAACCCGGTTGGAACTGGGCACCCGCTGGGATCAGCAGGCGATCAAGAAACAGGAGGAATTGCACCTCGGGCCGCTTCTCTCCCAGTACAAGCTGGTTTATACGCCAGTCGAGCGAGAAGCACTTGCCGGGCTCCATGGTGCGGTCGCCGTGGATATTGAGTCGATGGCGATTGCCCGGGTCTGCAGCCAGCAGCAGGTTCCCTGCATGGTCGTGCGGGTCATTACCGAGACGCTCGACGAGGAGATACCTGTCGAGGTGACAAACATGATTAAACAGAATACAACAGCAGGAAAGCTGGGAGCATTCACCGGGGCAATATTCCGAAGGTTCTCGAGTATCAAGGACATGTGGCGGCTGAAGGATCGTGCCTTTCGGGCCTCGGACCGTCTGGGTCGGTATCTGGTAAGCGTGATTGAGCAGCTTCCTGTGGCGGATGACTGAGACAATACCAGGGACGCACACGATGAAAGTTCTGCTGGCAGCTCCGAGAGGTTTTTGTGCCGGCGTGAACATGGCGATCCAGTCACTCGACCTGGCACTGGAACACCTCGGTGCACCGATCTACGTCTACCACGAGATCGTCCACAACAAGTACGTGGTGGAAACATTCCAGCAGAAGGGAGCGATCTTTGTTGACTCGCTCGGGGACGTCCCAAGCGGGGCGACACTGCTCTTTAGCGCCCACGGTATTTCCCCGGAAGTTCGACAAAAAGCGGCTGATCGACAGCTGTTTGCCATCGACGCCACCTGCCCACTGGTAACCAAGGTCCACCTGGAGGCAATCCGTTTCAGCCGCGAGGGTTACACGATCCTGCTGATAGGTCACGAGGGCCATGACGAGGTGATCGGCACGATGGGAGAGGCCCCCAAAGCGATCCTGCTGGTTGAATCTCCCCAGGATGTCGACCAGCTTGACCTGCCGACCGATGCCAGGCTCGCTTACCTGACCCAGACGACTCTCAGCGTGGACGATGCCAACCGCATCATCGATCGCATCCGGGAGCGGTTTCCCCAGGTCCAGGGGCCTCCCAGGGAGGACATCTGCTATGCCACCCAGAATCGGCAGGAGGCGGTCCGGAAACTGGCGCAAGAAGCGGACGTGGTCCTTGTCCTGGGAAGCCAGAATAGCTCCAACAGCCAGCGGCTGAAGGAACTGGCCCAGGAATATGGGAAGCCTGCCTACCTGATCGATGGGGCCAGCGACCTGGAGGAAAGCTGGTTTGGTGCAGAGGACTCTGTACTGGTGACAGCTGGCGCCAGCGCCCCTGAATCAGTCGTGGAGGAGTGTATTGGTTTTCTCCAGAAGCTCTTCGATGTGGAGGTCGAGCAACGCACGATTCGCGAGGAGGAAGTCCACTTCGTACTGCCCAGGGAACTCAAGAAGATTCTCCAGCAGTGATCAGCTGCCGTCGCTTTGTGTTTCGCGAATTCGCAGTTTGCGAAAGGAAATATTGGTAGTCGGGTCGTGCCCCTGGATCATGATCGAGCCAGCCTCGGTCCGCAGGCCGCGGCGCGGATTGGGATCTGCCGGGCGAGTATCTGTCCAGTCGGCCACCTGGTAGCCATTCACCCAGCTCGTGATCCTGGGTCCGTCGGCCACGATCGTCATCGGAAACCACTGCTGGTCCTGTGCCACCACGCGGCGGGCATCCTGGCGCCGGAAAATCCCCCCGGTTCCACAGTCTTTCGGCCGGGTTGGGTCCTCTCCCTCGATGCCATTGTGTATCTGGCATTCATAGCCATTCATCTGCTCACCGGGGATGCAGCGGAAGAAGATCCCGGAATTCAGGTCGGCTGCATGGGTGATGCACTCCAGTTGCAAAAGGAAATCACCGAACAACCTGTCGCTCTCCAGCTGTCCCCGTCCATTCTTCACGTTTAGCGAGCCTTCCTCGCTGACGCTGAAACGACTTGCCATTTGCTGTTCGGTTTTCCAGCCAGTGAGGTCCTCTCCATTGAAGAGGCTGGTCATCCCCAGCGGCTTGAGCTTGATCTCCCGGAAAGCAACGGCGCCCTTGTTCAGTTGCAGGCCGATGTAGCCAGTCGAGAGCGGAGAGTCGGTCCGGTAATCCACCACCGTCTCACCGTTGAGCAGGACGGTGACCGTACCCCCCGAGACAGTGACATGAAATTGCTGCCATTCGGTGGATTCACTCTCCAGCTCGTGCTTGCTACGGGCCACCAGGCTGCCAGTCGGAAAGGGATTGTCGGGTGGAGCAATATTCAGTTCAAAACAGTCGACCGAAGGGTTAGTTGGATTGAGCGGGGTCCGCAGAAAGATCCCGCTGTTGGTCCCCTTCTCTGCCTTGAACTGGAGCTTCAGCTCGTAATCGTCAAATCGGGTGGTTGTGCAGAGCAGTCCCACCTCTCCCTCGCTGACCGTGATCGAACCGTCCTGCACCTGCCAGTTTGCCTTGACTACCGGCTGCCATCCGTAAAGCGTGGCTCCATCGAAAAGCCGGATCCAGCCGTCGGCATGTTCATCGGCCTCCAGCGGGAGTGGTTCGGGGGCCTGTTCACTGGTTGGCTCCGTTGCACTTTCTGACGCCGCTTTTTTCCCTGCAGCGGTGGGTGCAGTCGTGTTGCTGGTGATCGCTGGAGGGGATGGCCGGTCGGCAGACGGTTGCGGTGCCTGCTGGCGCGAGCAGGCGGAAAGAGTGACCAGGAGCATGGCACCGAAGTGCAGGACCAGGGAGTGCCGGGCAATGGCAAGGGAGTGTCCGGTCATGGAGTGCTTCCTTGGTTTTTTCGGGGGAGGGCTTTCATCTTCTCTCGTCGATCATCCTGGCGTGGTAATCTCCAGCCTCACCTCGCCCAGGATTCCCCCTGCCTCACGGTGGTCCGCGGGTCGCTGAAGTGGAGCACTGTTGCTCGTGAGCCGGGGCAGTTCTACGTTTACGACCAGGCAGTTTCTGTGTTCTAGCAGGCTGCTGATATCAAAGCGAGCGGGCTCACCGCCAGGTGGAATTTCACCAAGCGGCTGGCCATTGAGCGAGACGGCGCCCAGTGCATCGACCCCACTTAAAGCGATTTCCACGCGATCACCAGGTTCCAGTCCGGTTGGCTTGTGGAAGAACCGTTCCAGCTGAACTCGCCCACGGAACTCCTCACCAAGCAACTCTCCCCAGTCACTCGGAACGGTACTGGTGCCTCCTTCGGGGAGCTCTCCCTCTTCCCTGACTGATACGCCTTCGGCAGACCAGCAGGTCTGAGCCAGTGGAGTCAGTTGCCAGGGGCCGGCGAGTCGAATGGAGTGCATGGAAAACCCGCTCGGCATTGCTGACCGACTGGACAGCCGTGGCACGCTATTCCGGGGTGAAGTCATTAACCACGGTCATCTGGCGGACCTGGCGGCTATCAGGATCGAGCACTCGCAGCGAGATCTGGATGCCACGCAGCGGGAAGGGGTAGGGGGGGGAGGTTTCCCTTTCACTGGCATCGTCGACCGCGGGATTCTGGAGGTTGGCAGCCAGGAGGGGATCCGGGTTATCCAGCCCGTTGGTTCCCTCATCGGTAACCGCATCCCCATCCTGGTTGATGCCATCGGCCTCGTATTGCACCGACCAGGTGTCGTAGGTGGCATACGGGGTGATCCGGTTGAGTTGCGATTTGGCATGCGGTGGGCCTGAGAAAAGGGACGTGACGCCATTTCCGATTCCTCGAATGCGACCATAAAACAGGTCCACGAAGGCACCCTGGCTAATGACCGGCAAATTCAGCGTGAACAACGGGTCTCCCGGCGCCAGTGTCTGTTCATCGCCAATATCGTTGGCGTCCTGGTCAAACAGGAGAATCGGGGCACGGGGGTCAAATACCTTCACGTCAAACGCCAGCACATGGGAGATCATGATGTCTTCCCCAAGGCGTATTCCATTGTGGCGAGGGAAGAGTTTCAGGTCATCGCCACGGCCAATCTCGAGCATATCGTCAGTGGTCCCGTTTCCGTCGTCGTCGGTGCCGGCCACGCCCCACTGGCCATCTGGGCCTGGATGGTAGCCGGTATAATTCGGGAAGTTCACCGCCAGCGGCAGATGCCCCACCCGGTTATGTCGCAGGGTCAGGTCGGCCAGCGAGTTGGCTACATAGAGGCCAGTCACCGGATCGATGTGAACAGAGAGGTCATTGACTTCAAGGAAACTCGCAAGACTTCCCGCGGGGACGTACAGGGCTACCAGGTCATCGGAGCCAGGTGCGCCGAACTTGCCGGTTTCGTTTGCATTCGGTATGCCATCATCACCCGGGTCGGCGA
>JAPYUD010000130.1:0-8551 GCA_029936215.1 Pirellulaceae bacterium
GATCGGCGCAGACCCGGCGGTCGACGTGGCCCATATCCAGGCGGCGCGGGAAGCGGTTGGCCCGGACCGGGAACTGATGGTCGATGCAGGCCATGCCTGGGACTGGGAAACGGCACTGGAACGCAGCCGGCTGTTTGAGCAGTTTAACCTGGGATGGCTCGAGGAACCGCTCTCGCAGGATGACCGCATCGGTTACTCCCGGCTCTGCGAGCAGTCGCCCGTGCCGATTGCCGCCGGGGAGGGGGACGTGACCCACTGGGACTTCGAGGATCTGGTCGAGCGCGGCCTGCAGGTGATCCAGCCGGATGTTGCTTTCTGCGGCGGCCTGACCGTTTGCCGGCGGGTCTCGGAGATGACCGAGGCACGCGGCCTGCGCGCGGTCCCTCACTGCTTCAGTACCGGCATCAACCTGGCCGCCTCTCTACACTGGATGGCATCGGTCCCCGGGGGGGACCTGGTAGAGTACTGCCTGCGACCCAGCCCGCTGATGCGATCCCTGGTGGCCAACCTGCCACCCCTTGTGGATGGCCGCGTGCCAGTGCCCGATGGCCCTGGCCTGGGTATTGAGTTAGACCCCGAGATCATCGACAGGTACCGAGTGGATTACTAGTTCCCGGCAGGACAGCAACAAGACGATGGCTGGAACACAAATGAACACAAGCGGCAAGGCCACCCGGGTACGATGGACAGTAATGGTGCTCGGCTGCACCACCTCCTGGCTGCTCTACCTGCACCGCTACACGTTCAGCCTGATCAAGCCCAAGCTGGAAGACGAATTCGGCCTGGACCCGAACCAGCTGGCTGACCTGGGTCTTGTTTTCAGCACCTTTTATGGCGTCTTCCAGATACCGATGGGAATTCTGGTCGACCTGGCTGGTGTGCACCTTTACCTGGGAGGAGCCATCGCCATCTGGTCGCTGGGCCTGGCGATGCACGTCAACATCACTACCCTGTTTGCTGGAAGGGCGTTGCTGGGAGCAGGCCAAGCAGGTGTTTTTGCTGCAATTGGGCGGCTGACTCGCAACTGGTTCCCTGCTTCCGTACGGTCATCCGTCCAGGGGACGATGGGAGTCTCCTTCGGCCGCGGCGGGGCACTCTGTGCCTACCTGCTGGTGGGATCGGTGGTCCTCGGTGTGATGGACATTCCCTGGCGACAGGCGGTCATAGCACTGGCCGGCTTGGGAATCGCGTTTGCGGTCGTATTCTGTTTATTCTTTCGAAACACCCCTCGCCGTCATCCCCGGGCGAACAGGCTCGAAGCGGAGCTTATCGAAGGCAGGGAACTGGTTATCAATTCTCCCCGGAAGACATCGATCTGGAAGATGATCGGCCAAACCAGGGGGCGGGCACTTGTAAACCTGGGGTTTCTCTGCATGGCTGCGTCCTTCAGTACCGTGGCCGATGGGATCTACTCGTCCTGGATCCCGATGTTCCTGGACAATGCCTATGGGCTGGACTACAAGCAGATGGGATTGCAGTCCGCCCTGCCCCTGGCCGGGGGGGTGGTCGGCGGCATCCTGGGTGGACTAATGAACGACCGACTGATTCGCTGGACAGGGAACCGTCGCTGGGCCCGATCGGCGGTCGGATTTTTCGGCAAGGCAATGGCGGCAATCATGCTGCTGATCGCCCTGCAGTTTTACAAGAACCCCTACATATTCTGTGGCATGCTTTTTGGGGTCAAGCTGTTTGCCGACATGAGCCTCGCCACCCGCTGGGGAGCTGTGACAGACATGGGAGGACGGATGATTGCCACCCTTTTTGCCTTTACCAACGCGATCGCCATTGTGGCCGGCATTGTTGGTGAAAAAGTCTATGGATGGGTTCTGCCCACGGACAAAGTAACGCGTTCGACACCAGAAGGATGGCTGCCTGTCTTCTATATTGGCATCGGCATGTATATCTGCTGCGCGGTTGCCTGGCTGCTGGTGGACTGCACAATCCCGGTGCTCAGCGAGGAGGATGAGCCGGAGAATGATTCTGGAAGTGAGCAGACCTCCGAACCTGACGAGGAGTCCGACGATGGGTAATATTCATGACAAGTACCAGTTGCGTCGTGTGATCAACGCCTGCGGCAAGATGACGTCGCTTTGTGGCGCCTCGGTACTGCCGGAGATTGCCGAGGTGGTCCACGAGGGAATCCAGGACTTCTTCGAACTGGATGACCTGCAGCGGGCTGCCGGTGAGGTGATTACCCGGGCAACCGGTGCCGAATGCGGATGCGTGACCGCCTGCACTGCCTCCGGGATCACGCTCAGCGTGGCTGCCTGCATGACCGGAAATGACCTGCCACGAGTGCAGCAGCTGCCGGACACCGCGGGCATGAAGAACCGCGTGCTGATCCAGCAGGGACACTGCGTGAATTTCGGCGCGCCCATTACCCAGATGATCCGGCTGGCCGGGGCCCAGGTAATCGAGGTGGGTGAGATCTCACTCACAACCCCCGCGCAGCTGAAACATGAACTTGAACAGGGGGACGTGGCGGCCGTGATGGCGGTCGAGTCCCACCACACGGCTCCTGACGGCTGGGTCCGACTGCCCGAGCTGGTACCCCTGGTACACCAGTACGATGTGCCGGTGATCCTCGACGGGGCGGCCCAGGACCAGCGACTGGGAGAATTGATCGACCTGGGCTGTGACCTGGTGATTACAAGTGCCCACAAGTTCCTCTGTTCCACCACCGGTGGCATCGTCGCGGGCCGCAAGGATCTTGTCGATGCGGTTTACCTGCAGAACCGTGGAATTGGTCGCGGGATGAAAGCGGGCAAAGAAGCAATCCTGGGAGCGATGACCGCCCTGGAATACCGCATGCAGCAGGACATGGGCGCCTGGTCAGCAGAACAGGATCGCAAGGTCCAGTTCATCCTGGACCAGCTGGCCGGTGTACCGGATCTTGGTTTATCGGTTGACCCCGACCCCAACGGTTGTCCTTTTTCCCGGGCCCGGCTGACTCCGGATCCACAGGCGACTGGCTGCTCGGCACGGCAACTCACCGATCGGCTCGCCGAAGGAAATCCCACGGTCGTTGCCCGCGCCCATCATGCCGACGAGGGATATATCTACCTTGATGCGGTCGAGATGAGTGATGACGATATCGTGCTCGCCTGTGACCGGGTCCGGAAGATCCTGGCGGGATAGAACAACTGGTGTAACTGCAGGAAGGACCATCATGGCCTACGATTTAGTTATCCGGGGAGGCACCGTTGTCGATCCCTCTCAATCGATTCACGCCCCCATGGATGTCGCCATCCGGGACGGACTGATTGCCGAAGTGGCTCCGTCAATCGACACCTCCCAGGCAGAAAAGATTGTGGATGCACGCGGCCAGCTGGTGGTGCCCGGTCTGATCGACCTGCATGTGCACGTCTACCATCGGCACGTGCCGATCTCGCTTGAGCCTGATGGGCTCTGTGCAGCGGGCGGAGTTACCACCATGCTCGATGCGGGCAGCGCCGGCAGCCTGAATTTCGGCGGATTTCGTCGTGACATCCTCGACCGGGCAGAGACCCAGCTGTTTGGCCTGGTAAACCTCTCCTGCATGGGTTTGATCGTGGCTCATTTTGGTGAACTGATGGACCGCCGTTACGCCGACCCGGAGGGAGTGGTGGAGACGATTCGCCAGCACCCAGACGTGGCCCTGGGAGTGAAGATCCGGGCCGGTCGCCACATCATCGGAGATGGCCAGATGGGCCGAGACAACTTCATGGACGCCGTACGGGCCGCTCGTGAATCGGGAACCTGGTTAATGGTCCACATTGGTGAAAGCCCGATGTCGATCCCGGAGATGCTTGAGCAAATGCAGCCCGGCGATTGTATCACCCACTGCTTCAAGAGTGGCAGCGAGCGGATCCTGGCTGCGGACAACCAGCTCCTTGATGCCGTCCGGGAGGCTTCTGACCGGGGTATTATCTTCGACGTCGGACACGGGCGAGGGAGTTTCCAGTGGGAAGTGGTGGAAGCGGCAATCGAACAGGGTTTCGAACCAACCACGATCAGCACCGACCTGCACCAGATGAACATCAACGGACCGGTCTACGACATGCCGACCACGATGTCCAAGTTCCTGATGCTCGGCTGCTCGCTCGATCGTGTGGTGGAGATGTCCACCACCGTACCGGCGCGGGTACTGGGCAAGCAGGACCAACTGGGGACATTGAAGGTGGGAACCGTGGCCGACGTGGCGGTGCTGGAACGGCACGAGGGGTCTTTCCTGTTGTCCGACA
Source organism: Pirellulaceae bacterium (assembly GCA_029936215.1). Classification (GTDB taxonomy): domain Bacteria; phylum Planctomycetota; class Planctomycetia; order Pirellulales; family Pirellulaceae; genus SAT2750. The sequence goes on from JAPYUD010000130.1 coordinate 4,224, forward strand.
GCCATGACGAAATGCGCACAGGCAGGGAATTGCTGGTCGCCGCAGCGACAGTCCGGCGGGGCGAGCTGATCCCTGGCGGTGGGGGAACTCGCATGCTTCACCGGGCCGACAAGTGATCTCGATTGCCACAACAACGCCTGAAACGTAAAATCACGCCGCGTTTGACAGTACGACATTGTGGCTCGGGGCAAGGACATCTCGATAATGGCGAGCGGGAGCACAACCGGCGGGAAGGGAGCGGCAGGCCCGCAATTCAAGAATCCCCGGCTCGTCACACCGCTGGCCGACGGGATCCTCGTTGGCGGACTCTCGATCGCGGTGATCGTCGTGGTGCTGCTGGTTGGCCTGGTCATGCCAACGGCCTATGACAGCTTCAGCCCGCCAGATCCTTCCGCATCGGTCACTTCTGCTGATGATGGCACTGGCAGTTCCCCAATGATCCGGCTGGACCACCTGGCCCTGATTATTATCCTGCAAACGATGATCAACGGTCCTCACTTCATGGGGTCCTACTGGATGCTCTACTCCACCCGTGGACAGGTAAAACGGTATCCCTGGTCCACCATTTACATGCCGATCCTGCTGGTCGGCATGGCCCTGCTGAGCGTGGTACTGGTGGCGATCGGGGCCAGCATGGGGCAGGACGCAGCAAGCTTCGATACGGTATTCCAGCAGGCGCAGCTGGATAATCCTTCCGGGCCTGCCTCCGCGGTGCTTGCCAGCTTCCAGCAGGTCCCGCTGTTTGCCGGTGGGCGGGCCATCTCCATGTTGATGTATGCTGCCACCCTGATTTATCTAGCCTGGCACTACAACGGCCAGGCATGGGGCATGACCGCATCCTACTGCTATATGGCAGGCATCCGACTTCACAATTCGGATCGCCAGCTGATTCGATCTGGTTACCGGGCCATGACCGCCGTGCATGTATGCTGGGTGTTGATGGGTAATTCCCGCATGTTCGCCTCACCCGACACGGCGGAGAACATCACCAGCATGTTCGTCACGCTGATGGTTCTTTCCTTTGCCGTTACTATTCCACTTGGTATCTGGGGATTCCGGCGGGCGGCACGTCGCAGTGGCAGGCGAATCCCGATTCGAGCGATCCTTCCCTGGATGGCAGTCTATTTCTGGTACCTGCTGATCTTCATTCATCCCTACTTCTTCGTCCTCCTGCAACTCTTCCATGCCCTGCAGTACCTCTCCTTTCCCTTCCGTGTTGAGGCCAACCGGCACGCCGCCAGGATCGACAGCCGTCCTGGGGCCACGTGGAAACGCCTGCTGCTTCTTTACCTTGGCCTCCTTGCCGCCGGTTACCTGGTATTTGACCTGCCACCGGTGCTGGAGATGATGGAGAGGCTGGCGATCAGGCCATTTGAATTGGCCGCCCTGGTGGCCTCGGTTATCAATATTCACCATTATTTTGCTGACGGGGCGATCTGGAAGATCAGTAACCCGGACGTCAGGCGGGACCTGTTTAGCCATCTCGTACCCCGGGACACCTGATGAACAGCGAATCTCCTGCCCCGGGCTCAGACGATCCCGCCAGCACCCGTGCCGAGCTCTTGTCCGCACTGCGATGTGAATATCTGCAACTGGAACAGCAGACGGAACGTCACAAGTGGCTGGCACACGAACTCCACGACGGCCTGCTCCAGGATGTGCTGGCAGCGCGAATTCACCTGGAAGCGATCTCTGCAGATGACACGGGGGCCAGCCCCGAGCAGATAGAAATGATCTCCCAGTTGCTTGACAGAGCCATCCTGGAAGCGAGGCAACTGGTAGGCGACCTGCACACCCTTCAGCAGTCGACGTCGATGACCGAGGCGATCAAGTCACTGGTGGATGACTGCCGATCGGGAATGCTCGGCGGAAGGTCCCTGGATGTTGCTTGCCAGCTGGAGGAGATCCAGGTTTCCAACCCGACGGTCATGGCAACCCTCCTGCGGGTTGCCCGGGAATCCCTGGTCAACGCGGCTCGTCATAGCGGTGCCAGTGAAATTCAGTTGGGGCTGGCACGACAGGGGGAATCGCTGCAGATGATCATTTCGGACTCGGGATCTGGTTTTGACGCCAGCACCGTCGAGGCAGACCATGGTGGCCTCCACGGGATGCAGCAACGAATCACCGCCCTGGCGGGTCAGCTGGAAATCGAGAGCGCCCCTGGAAGCGGCACAACGATCCGTGTCACGGTGCCGCTCGACCCGCCCTGACATCTTCTCAGGGTTTCTCACTGGTTGGCCCCAGCCAGCCAGTCGCTCCGATCCGCTGCAGTTCCTGCTGCAGATTCTCTCCCTGGTAAAAGGAAAGCCAGCCTCGCAGCCGCCGCGTTTCTCCCGGCGGACAATCGGGAAACTGGGGGTCGCTATGCATGCAGGGACAATAGCTATTTCCCCAGGCCCGCTGGTTGTGATCCCAGGCGACAATAATCCAGCGATCCTGGCCGGCGTTGGCTGCTGCCACAAAGGGACCGTGAACATGGTGATGGTCGGTATTCTGCTGGTTAAATCCAGGGGCATCCCGAAGCATCACGCAGTTCTGCACGCGAAGCCCGCTGAGCATCTCGGTGCTGCCATTATGGATCCAGAGTTCCATCCGCACCGCCTCTGCCGAGGGGGTCAAACGAGCTCCGAAAGCAACCTGGTTTGGCAACATCCGCTGGACCTGCAGCACCCCTCCACGGTGTCGTTTCCATTCCAGCGGCGGTAGCGTGATCTGCTGCCGATCCCAGGTGGTGGGGACATGTGTATGGGCAAGGTAGAGCAGTTCCCGGCCACCAGGGATATTGTGCCAGATCGCCTCAGGCACATCGATCACGACGTAACCTCCTGGGTCCCAGGGCAAAAAGACACTCGCCTTGGTCTCCCGCTGTGGACGAATAGCTCCATCTCTAAACCCGATGCGGGGATGTCGGCCGCCGGGATAGGGAAGAAGTTCCAGCGAATCGACACGCGAGCGGCCTGCAGGCAACAGCTTCTCCAGTTGCGAGATTTCCAGTCCCGTGGCCATTCGCATCTCCCAGGGGCTGTACCCGTGGCGCTGCATCACTGACACCCAGTACCTCGCATCTCGACGGCCCGCTGGTGGTCGATAATTTTCCCGGCCGATGCCCGCAGCGAGTGCCTGCTGTCGGTCCGTGATCGCTCCGAGCGGATCCCGCGGCACCATCCCAGGAGCCAGGTATTCCTCCAGGTCACGAAGGGCGATCACCGTGAAATCATTCCGTGCCAGCTCACGCATGAATAATTCGAACTTGTCCTTCCCCAGCGAGACCCAGTCATGCTCTCCATCCGGGATCCCGTGAAACTGCAGGACCGCAACCTTCCCCAGCTGCGCCTGCCCGATGGCACGGCGAAAATCTTCCATGGTCCAGTCGGGACGAGCGTCACCAGCACTGGGGATCAAGAGTGGATGGTCCAGCCCCGGCTGGAAAGCAAAACCACGTCCCTCGTCGTAGGGGAATTCCGGTGCACCACCTCGGCGAGCAAAGCGGATGCCCTGTTGCTGCAACAGCGGAAGCAACGAGGCGTGAAAGGAATTGCCGGGGTAAGCCAGGCTCACTGGCCGCGGAATACCGTGTTCCTGGCATTTCTGGTTGATCGCGGAGAGCTGTTCTTCCAGCTGATCGACATTCTCTTCGTTGAGCCCAAGGTGATCGCGAGTATGGTTGCCGATTTCGAATCCGTCCTTGTGGAGCTGGGCAATCTGTTCCCAGGTCATGTAGTCCTTCTTGTTGGTTGTGAAGTTAAATCCCTCGGTAATAAAGAAAGTGGCTGAGAAGCCATATTTCTTGAGGATCGGCCTCACCACGTCGTAATGTGAACGGGAGGAATCATCAAAGGTAAGGACCACGAGCTTGTCAGGAACAGCCTGCTGGGCCGCGAGCGTGTTACAGGCAACTAGCACAAGCAGCAAGCTCACACCAAGCGTCAGGCGGGAAGTATCGGGCACGGTGATGACTCATTCATAAAAAGGACGTGACAAGGGTAACCTGTTTTGAACTCGCTCGCATGCATTTTATTATGTTAACCTGTTGGCCTCCCGCTTGCGTTGACTTTCAGTGCGATGTTGGGAGGGGAGTCTGGCCGTATACATCCAAGGCAGGGGAGACATGGGATGCCACGATTAACAGTGGAAGGAATTGGCGAGTTCGAGGTACCGGAGGGGAAACGCCTGGTACTGGCGCTGACCGATGAAGCCGGCATGGACCAACTCCATGCCTGTGCCGGTAACGCTCGCTGCACCACCTGCCGGGTGGAGTTCCTGGATGGCGAACCGGCCGAGATGACCGTCGCCGAACGGGATTGCCTGGCGGCCCGCGAGGTCGAGGG
>JAPYUD010000628.1:0-1719 GCA_029936215.1 Pirellulaceae bacterium
AACGTCGTGCTTGACCACCTCCTGGTGAAAATTCCCGTAAGGAAAACCGTTGAGCGTGAACGGGTGCAGGCCGTGCTCATTGAGCCAGTCCCGGAATTCTTCCAGTGCCGTACCGTCTTGCAGGGAGGCGGCTGCTGGAGCGGCGAGCCAGAGTCCAATTCCCATCGGACCGCCTGGTGAAAAAGACTTTTTCACACGCAGGGCGTGGTTCTCGAGGTTGGCCTTGGTGGACTTCAGGTCGGGCCCTGCATGCACGTTGGTGCAGTATCCAAGTTCCAAAGACATATAATCTCCGTCACAGCAGGGCCAAAGTGTACAAGGAGTCATTAAAAAGCCTTGTTTTCAAGCTGTCAAATGGCCGTGAGGGACTCGCACCCCGCTCACGGATAACTCCAATCCGGTTAATAGACATAACCGCTACAACCGATACAGATTATGAGTTTGTGTCGTGTTAGTTTTTTTTCCGGTGACGATCCGAATTGGCTCCTCGAAAAACAATAGCCCTGGTTTTGCTGCTGATGCTGGCCCTGCCGGGAGGAGACCTCCCTGGCGAGCAACCAGAGGGCTTCTCGCTGACTGACCTGGAGCGAATTGCCCGGGAAAACAACCCGCTGATACAGATTGCCAGGTTGCGGGTCGATGCGAGAGAGGGGCAGCGTGTACAGGTTGAGCTCTACCCGAACACGCAGGTTGGATATCACGCGACGGAGGTAGGAAACCTGGACACGGTTGGCGCGCAGGGTTTTTTCGTGCGGCAGCAATTCCCCAGGCCGGTCAAGCGAAAGCTGGACATGGCGGTCGCGGATCAAGCTGTTGAGCGTTCCCGCTTTGATGCCCGGTCGATGGAGGGACGAGTCATTACCGATGTGAGGCTACGGTTTTACGAGGCGCTGGTTTCCCGTAGCCAGGTGCAACTTGCCACGGAACTGGTGCAAATAAGTAAGCAGGCGACCGTGGCAAGCAAGACACTGCTGGAAGCGGAACGGGTTGGTGAGAATGTGCTCTTGCTGGCTGAGCTGGAGCTGGAAAAAACTCACATCCTTCTGGATAACTCGGGCAACCAGCAGTACGAGGCGTGGCGAAGATTATGTGCCTCGGTGGGCATGGATGACCTGGATGTCAACACGCTCGTTGGCAGCATTGAAGTCCTTCCCCTCTCCATGACCTGGCAGGAGATCCATGGCGTGGTGATGGCAGAAAGCCCGGAACTTGCTGCCGCCCATGCCGGTGTTGCAGAGTGGAAACTGGCCGTGGAGCGGGCCGAGAAAGAGATCAAGCCGGACCTGGATGTGATGCTCAGCCTGCGACACCATAACGTCACCTCCGATGATATCGCCAATCTCCAGGTCGGTTTTCCAATTCCCTTCCTCAACAGGAACCAGGGAAATATCCAGGCCGCTCGGGCAAACCGGACGGCGGCCGAACAGCGGGTACGGCAGGTCGAGTTGCGTTTAACCGACCAGATGGCAACCACCTACCGTCAGTATGCCAGTGCACGACAACAGGTGGAACGTTACCAGCAGCAGCTGATTCCCCGGGCGGATCGTTCGATCTCGCTGGTCCAGCAGGGATATCAGAATGGCCAGGTGGATTACCTGACTTTACTGAGTACCCAGCGGACATTTTTCCAGATCCGGTTAGAGTATCTTAAATCACTTTCCCAGCTTCACCGCAACGCGATCCTGCTGAAGGGACTGATGCTCTCGGGCAGCCTCCAGC
>JAPYUD010000629.1:0-1717 GCA_029936215.1 Pirellulaceae bacterium
GACCTGCACCTGGCCAACATTCCTCCGCCCGGTCATCTCGGCGGTCACGCGCACCGAGACGACCGTCTGCAAAGACTTATAGCGTGCCCGGCAGGCGATCTCGATAAAACCCGGGTGGACTGCCAGCCGTGGACGGGAGAAGACAGCTGATTTGGAATCGGTATCATATTTTCCGGCAAGCCAGCCATTCAGTTGTTCGTCGGTCAGCGTGATCTGGTAAGCAGGAGAAAACCGCACGTCCTGCTTGAGCTGCTCGACCTTTTCAAGCAGCTCGTCCCGGGAATCATCCAGCTGCTTCAGGCTCGTCACCAGTGCCTTGTCATAGAAGCGGGGTACGTCCTTTACTCGCAGGTAAAGCACGACAGCGGCAACCAGGATTCCTGCCAGGATCAGGAGTAAGGCCTGGACAATGCGGCGGCGCCAGCTTTTCATCCTGCTCCCCATCCCTGGCCCTGGTTCTTCACGGCCATCAGCTGGTGAGTTTCAACAACGCGTACTTTTTCTTTCCGCGACGAACAACAATCACCGAGTCACTGGCCATGTCCGCGTGCGTGAGTGCACGATCCATCGCCTCCACCCGCTTGTTGTTGATATAGGCTCCGCCCTGCTCGATCGACCGTCGAGCATCTCCCTTGGACTGGCAGAGCCCGGTCTCGACCAGCAGATCGACCATCAGCAGGTTACCGCTTGCAAGTTGATCTGCAGAGACCTCGAGACTCGGCACATCGGAAAAGACATCCAGCAGTTGAGCATCATCCAGGTCCGAGATTTCTTCCCCGAAGAGTATCTCGCTGGCCTGGGTTGCCGAACTGAGTCCCTCGCTGCCATGGACCAGCAGTGTCAGGTGTTCGGCAAGCGTTCGCTGGCTTTCCCTCTTCTGCGGTTCCTCCTGCCGGGATCGATCCAGCTCGTCGATCTTCTCCAGTGGCAACTCGGTGAGCGTCCGCAGGCAACCCCCCGCATCATCATCGGCAACATTGATCCAGTACTGGTAGAACTTGTATGGACTTGTTCGCTCCGCCGACAGCCAGATTGCTCCCGACTCGGTTTTCCCCATCTTGCTCCCATCTGCTTTTGTCAGCAGGGGACTGGTCAGTCCATAAAGCTGGACAGATCGCATCCGTCGCCCGAGATCAATTCCGGCCGTGATATTACCCCACTGGTCACTCCCTCCCACCTGCAGCTCACAACCATACTGGTCGTGAAGGTGGACGAAATCATAGGCTTGCAGCAACATGTAGCTGAACTCGGTGAAACTCAGCCCACTGTCGCTCTCTTCCAGTCGGCTCTTCACGCTCTCCTTGGCAAGCATCATGTTGACCGGAAAATTCTTGCCAATATCACGGAGGAAATCGAGTGTGGGATAGTCACGCATCCAGTCGAGGTTGTTTACCAGGAGTGCCGACTCGTCCCCACCATCGAAATCGAGGAACCGGCTCATTTGCTGTTTCATTGCCTCGGAGTTTACCTGCAGTTGCGTTTCATCCAGCAAGTTTCGTTCCTCGCTCTTGCCACTTGGATCCCCGATCATCCCTGTGGCACCCCCGACCAGGGCGATTGGCCGATGGCCTGCCTGCTGAAACCTGCGAAGATTCATCAGAGCCATCATGTGCCCCACGTGCATGCTGTCGGCAGTGGGATCGAAACCGATATAGAGTGAACGAGGTTTCTCAGCCAGCCAGCTCGCCAGCTGGTCCTCACCGGTAGACTGGTACAC
>JAPYUD010000131.1:0-8414 GCA_029936215.1 Pirellulaceae bacterium
GAACAAGAGGTATCCAAGCGATATCAATCCAAGCAACAGCACCAGCGCGTAGAGGGATATTTCTCCCAGCACTCCTGAAAGCTGTGACCCACTTCTCCGGTCACCACGCTTTTTTTGCAATATTCCAAAAAGGCGTGCCACTGTCGTGAAACCTCGTGCCGGGCCAGGCTGTCACACTTAAAATGATCCTGGCCGACGCTGAATGTCGCTGGGTAGCTTGACGGCCAGCAGATATTGTAATCCAATCGCCGCAGAAAAGGCCGTTGTATTAAAAGAGATGCTCGCTTGTTCGTGCCAGGGGGAATTTCAATGAGACCATCCCAGTTCAAGATTATCGTTCTCGTACCGTTCTTGCTTGCCTGTTACAAACCCTGCCTGGCCGGGGACTGGCCCCAGATCCTGGGACCGGCCCGTAACGGTGTGGCTATCGGGGAGAAGCTGCTGGCCAGCTGGCCAGCGAGCGGGCCGGAAACAGCCTGGAAACACAGGGTGGGCTCCGGTTTCGCAGGTGTTGCGATTGTCAGTAACCGGGTCCTTGTCTTTCACCGGATTGACGACAAGGAACGGGTGGAGGCACTCGCTGCCGAAACCGGGAAGGTTCTCTGGCAGACCGATTTTGAAGCGCTTTACCGAGGAGGTGTGAACGCTGACCAGGGTCCCCGCTGTGTGCCGCTGGTACACAAGGATCATGTTTACGTTTACGGTGCGGCAGGAGACCTGCATTGCATGCAACTGGAAGATGGCAAGAAAACCTGGTCGCGTGCCACCTACGAGGATTTTGATGGTGATGAAGGGTACTTTGGTGCCGGGGCAACACCGATTGTTGCCGGCGGAAAACTGCTGGTGAATGTTGGGGGTGCCAATAATGCAGGACTGGTGGCATTTGACCTGCTCACCGGCAAGACCCTCTGGCAGGTGACGGCCGAAGCGGCTAGCTATTCGTCACCCACGCTGGCTACCATCGCAGACCGTGAACATGCTGTTTTCGTGACACGCATGAGCACGATCGCGGTGGATCCGAAGAACGGGGAAACCGCCTTCCAGTTTCCGTTTGGCAAACGTGGGCCTACCGTCAATGCCGCCACGCCCCTGGTAATCGGCAACAAGCTGTTTGTCACGGCCAGTTACCAGGTCGGGGCACGGGTGGTGGAGTTTTCCGGGCAGCAGGGAAAGCTCACCGATCTCTGGGCCAGTGATGACGTTATTTCCAGCCAGTATTCCACGGCGGTGTACCACCAGGGCCACCTCTATGGTTTTCATGGCCGCGAGGATATCGGACGTGGCGAGCTTCGCTGTATTGAAATGGCGACAGGGAAAGTCAAGTGGTCCGAGGGGGGGCTGCCGGTGGGACACGTGATCCGTAGTAATGACCTGTTACTGGTCCTCTCGGTAGAGGGGGGATTATCGCTGGTCAAGGCATCCCCGGGGAAGTACGAGAAGCGTGCGCAGGCAAAGGTCGCCGAGGGGACAACCCGCGCAATCCCCGCGCTCAGTAACGGCCGGCTGGTGTTCCGCACCAGCGGCAGTGGGCGGGGTGAAATCAGCTGCCTGAAGGTTGGCCAGTAAGCGGAACCTGGCAGGCTCTATACCCCGGCCGTCCGGTAGAAGCCGATCTCTTCGAGGGCATCGTAAACCTCGTCCAGCGTCTTCTCACCAAAATTGGAAATACCAAGTAGGATTTCCGGCTTGCTGTTAAGCAGGTCCTGAACAGTGAAGATGCCACGTTCTTCAAGACAGTTGGTCGTGCGGACGCTCAGGCCGATCTCGGCTGTGCTCATCGCCAGCCGCTGCTGCATGCTGCGACGCTGCTCGTCCGCAGCACTCAATGGAATGCGTGTCATGGGGGATCCCTCCCTGGTTCTTGATTCCCTTCAAAATGTCCTCGCAGCCGGCTCCCAGCCAGTCGAGGAACAACGTAAGGCGACAAGTATAACGATCTTGTCGTTTTTCGACCGTTGATTTTTGAACTTTTTTTGTCCTGCTGCTAGCACTGCCCTGCGGGTTCCCACCGAGACGGTTCTTATTCCTTGATGGACTGCTTGATTTCAAGCAGCGCGGCAGCGTCCGGTATCTGCTTGTAATGGTCATCCAGCGGGAAACAGCCCGAGACCAGGCCGTTGCGAGGCGCGGTTGTACAGTCACTAAACGTGCGACAGATCTTTTTTCTCTTCGTAGTTCCATCGGTCAGCGTATCGTCTGGCAGCGTGGGATAGCTCAGAACCATGCGTCCCAGTCCCACTGCATCAATCCAGCCGTTACGGATAACTGCCTGTGCGACGTGAGGCAGGTAGTCCTGCAGGTAAGAGTAGCCCGACCCGACCATCGGGCACTCCGGGTAGGCGAGCTTGCACTGGCGGGCCGCGTGGATCTGCCTGGCAACCCCCCGCAGTGGGTCCTCCGGCGGCTGGTAGCCATCGCTGGGGGGGAAGATGGCGGGTCGCATCAGGTGTGGATTGTAATAGGGGCTCCCGGCGGAGAGATTCACCGTTGCCACGCCCCACTGGACCAGGTCACCGATCAGGCGGAGCGGTTCGGCCAGGTCCATCTCCATCGGATTGGCTGGATCGACACCAAAGCCAAACTCATAGGGGAGAAGATCATGGAAATCCATTGGCTGACCGGTTTCCCGGCTGCTCATAAAGGGGGGGGTATCGAAGATGCTCAGTCGAACACCAAGGATCAGGCTGGGGCACTCTTGCCGGATCCTCCCGATCACGGTTTTGAGCAGCTTTGTCCGTCCCTCGTAGTCGCCACCGTAAGGGCCAGGTCGCCTGTGTGCGCTAAGAAACTCGTGCATCAGGTACCCGTGGCAGGACTTGATATCGACAAAACGAAAACCAGCCCGCTCCGCGACCATGGCAGCCTCGAGGTAACTTTCCACCAGCTGCTGCAGCTCATCATCGGTCCAGACCAGCGAATCATCGTTGGCATTGATGCCGAACTTCTCATCCAGCAGCGGGTGGTGGTAGGCGATTCGAGGTTCCAGCCGCTTGTCATTGGGCCGGCAGAAACGCCCCGAGTGGGTCAGCTGGAGTCCGACCAGCAGGTCATCGACCGAGTCAAACGACTGCCGATGAGCTTCTAGCAGGGTTTCCAGCAGTTGTGCCAGTCCTGCCTCGTTGCTGGCGGTCGCCAGTGTTTGACGAGGATTGGCACGTCCCGATTCCTGGACGGCTGCCGCCTCTCCTCCCCATATCAACTTGGCACCGCTCTGGCCAAACCGCTGCCAGCGGCGGAGCACCAGTTCGCTTGGGGATCCATCCGGGTTTGCATCCCAGCCTTCCATGGGATGGATGCACCAGCGGTTCCCCAGCTTGAACCCTGCCACTTCCAGTGGCTCTGCCAGCGGTGAACCGTCTGCTGCTGAGAGGATCTGCTGGTCGCAGGGCAGGTCAATGTCGAGCTGGTCCAGGTAAATGCGGAACGATTCGATTTCCCTCAGCTGGGCAATCTTGGAGTAAGTGCTCATCTGTCAATCACTCCCCGATGGCAGCCAGCGGCGCGAAGGCGAGGCGAAATTTCTTTTCCTCGCCACTGAAGAATTTTACCGTGGCCGTCCTTTTCGGTCCCCTGCCGGATAACTTCTTGACTCTCCCCTGCCCATAGGAGGGGTGTTCCACGAGCATTCCCTCGGTATATTCTTCCGCTGCCATACCGCCGGGTGGGGAGCCCTGCTGATCACGGGCCATGGCAGCCGCCGTGGTCAGCTGTTGTGAGAGGTCCTCGATGGCGGAGACGGTACTGGAAATTATGCTCTCATCATGGATTTCATCGATCCCGTCGAATTGATCATTCAGGCCAGGATCCAGGAAATTATTGTCCGTGCCGGCCGGATCGTGTGGGTAATCACCCTCGCCTGGAGGTTCAATCATCTCCATTTCGCCACGGGGAAGTTCCATCAGGAACTCGCTGGCAATTGCGGTTCGGTGCGTGCCACGCACCATTCGCCGTCGAGAGTAACTTAGCTGCAGTTCCTGTTCGGCGCGGGTAATGCCGACAAACAGCAGGCGACGTTCTTCCTCACACTGCATCTCGTCATCCCTGCTGCGCTCGTGTGGCAGCAAGCCAGCTTCTACCCCGACGATATAAACCATGGGAAACTCAAGTCCCTTGGCGGCATGCAAGGTCATCAGGGTGACCTGGTCCGGGTCGGGATCGAGCTGGTCGGTGTCGGCGACAAGTGCCGTCTGCTCAAGGAAGCGTTCCAGCCCTTCATCGGGAAACATCTCATCAAACTCTCGTGCCGCACTGATCAGCTCATCGATATTGGCCAGTCGGTCTTCATCGTGCAGGTCTTCCTTCTCGCCCAAAAACTCACGGTAGCCGCTCTCGCTGGCAACGCGTGCGACCAGTTCCGCCAGCTGCTGGTCTGGGTCAGCGCTGATGCCACTGATCAGAGCCACGAAATTCGTGATTGAGACAGAGGCACGCCGGGTGAGTGATTCGATCAGGCCGACTTCCCTGGCAGCCTCGAAAAAACTGACCTGGTGTCGACGGGCATGGCGTTCCAGGTGTTCGAGTGATTTCTTGCCAATCCCACGCGGGGGGACGTTGATTATTCGCTGGAAGGCGACATCATTCCTGGGATTGTTGAGCAGTTGCAGGTAGGAGAGCAGGTCCCGGACTTCCTTGCGCTGGTAGAATTCCAGCCCGCGTACCACCTGGTAGGGAATCTGAAGTCGCCGGAGGGCATGTTCGAGTGCCCTCGAGAGGGCATTCACACGGTAGAAGATGGCACAGTCCCTGTACTGCCGTGATCCGCTGCTGACCGCCGCGCCAATCTGGCTGGCGATGTCATCTGCCTCGTCGTAGCCGGTCATGTAACGGACCAGCCGTACTGGCTGGCCCTCGTCATTGTTGGTGTAGAGCTCCTTCTGCTTGCGATGCTGGTTGTTCTCGATCAGTGCATCGGCAACCCGCAGGATGGACTTGGAGCTACGGTAGTTCCTTTCCAGCCGCACCACCTTGACGTCAGGGTAATCTTCCTCGAAACGCAGGATATTGGAGACATCTGCTCCGCGCCAGCCGTAAATCGACTGGTCCGGATCCCCGGTCACTGCCAGGTTGCGGTGAATCATGGAGAGCTTTTGCACGATCGCATACTGGGCCATGTTCGTGTCCTGGTACTCGTCAACCAGGATGAAGCGGTAGCGGTGGTCCAGCTCCTCGCGGACCGATTCCGTTTCTGACAAGAGCGTGGCGATATGCAGTAGCAGGTCATCAAAATCGACCGAGTTGGTTTCCAGTAACAATCGCCGGTAGACCGGGTAGATCTCGCGAGTCAGGTCTCCCGCCATCTGGCCATATCGTGGCTGGTAGTTCTCTGGCAGCATCAGGTGGCTCTTTGCCCAGCTGATTTCATCCCGGATCGTGTCCAGGCTGGTATGGGTCAGCGTGATCCCTGCTTCCTTGACAGAATTTTTGAGCATCCGACGGGAATCGGAAGTGTCGAGAATGGAGAAATTCTCAGCCAGTCCTACCAGCGGGCCATGTCGCCGAAGCAGCCGTGAACAGAAGCCGTGAAACGTCCCCATCCAGGGGGGTGGCCCGGGAACAAGCCGGGCCAGTCGCTGACGCATCTCATCTGCTGCCTTGTTAGTGAATGTCAGGCCGAGGACGTTTCGGGGGTGAATTCCCTGTTGCACCATGTGGGCGATGCGGTGGGTGACAACTCTTGTCTTGCCACTGCCTGGACCGGCGAGAATCAAAAGCGGGCCTTCCACGTGTTCGACCGCCTCCCGCTGGGCATCGGTCAGGCTGCCGAGCAGCGTCTCGTCGGCACGAGGTGAATTTACATCCATGTCGCGAGCTTTCAACGTCTTACCCAGGGAAGCATCGAGGACGGCTCATTATACGGCATCGGACAATTCACGCCGAGTCGCTGGGACGGCCGTCCCGGCATTCGATTGCCAGTGATTGCCCTTGCCCACCTGCGGGTTCGTTATAGAATCAGCTGCGATATGCCATGAATGCAGATCATGCGTACAAGCAGGCAGCTGCCTTGCTTGAGCAGCTGCCTGAGCGATTGCTGGCGCATGCAGACTTCGACAGTGTGACCACTGCCCTGACAGCGGGTGGGGAGGCCACGATCGACGGAGTCTGGGGATCGTCGTGCGCACTGGCCGTGGCAGCCCTGCTTCATCGCACCAGCAGGCCCATGTTGGTGGTCGTTCCCCAGTTGAACCAGGTCGATGGACTGGTTGATGACCTGGGACTGTTTGGAGTGGAGCGAGTCACCAGCCTACCGGTCCCTGAGGCGCAGCCCGGGGCACTCCCGGACCAGGAGCATGTCGACGGGCTGCGAGTTCGGACGCTCAAGGCGCTGTCATTGCCGGTCGTGGAGGCTCCCCAGGTGGTGGTCTCGAGCATCCAGGGACTGCTTCGCCCCCTGCCAGATCAACAGCGGCTGTCCGCTGCCACCCGCCTGCTTCGAGTAGGAGAGATACTGGATATTGACCACTGGCTCGAGCAACTGGTGGAGTCCGGCTATAGCGGAAGCAGCGCCGTGGCGATGCCGGGCGAGTTTGCCCGCCGGGGAGGCATCATCGACCTGTTTGCCAACGAATGGGAGACACCAGTTCGCCTGGAGTTTTTTGGTGACCAGGTGGAATCGATCCGACGATTCGACGTCAGCTCCCAGCGAAGCCTGGGAACACTCGAACAGCTTGAAATGACGTTGGCACCTCACCACTCGCTAGGACGGGACTGCATCACGTCCTACCTGGCTGATGACAGCTGGGTGGTGATGATCGAGCCTGCACAGGTGCAGGACCTGGGGCGGCAGTTCCTGGAACGCCTCGAAGACCGGGAGAGTTGCCATCCGTTGCCACCACTTTTGGCTCGCCTTGCCAGCAGGCCGCTGGCAAACCTCTGGACCCTGGCTCCTTCCCGCGCGACGGCTCATTGCCAGTTGCAGGTGGAATCGATTGATCGGCTACGTGGGGACATGGACCATATACGCCGGGAAATCGACCAGGTTGTCGAGCAGGGGGACCTGGTCCTGGTTTCTGCCGGGAGTGGTGAACTGGAACGTTTTAGCGAGGTGCTCTTGGAGACAGAGACGGCCCGGCGAGGTGGACTCTGGATGATGCCGGGAGACCTCTCGCAGGGATTCCACTGGGCGGACGAACAGGTCACGGTCGTAGGGTCCGGGGACCTGCTCGGTCGCATTACTCGTCGTCGCCCGGCGCGTCGCTATCAGGGCAAACCGATTGATGACTTCCTCAGCCTGCGAGAGGGGGACCTGGTGGTGCACCTGGCACACGGGATTGGCCGCTACCGGGGTCTCACCGTGCTGGAAAAGGAGGGGCTCACGCAGGAACACCTGACGATTGAATTTCACGGGGCGACGCGGATCTACGTACCAGCCAGCCGTATCGAGCTGGTGCAGAAATATGTTGGTGGTTCTCGCCTGCGTCCCCGCCTGGCAAGGATTGGTGGTAAGACCTGGGGACGCCAGAAAAAGGCCGCCGAGAAGGCGGTACAGGATATGGCGGCTGACCTGCTGGAGTTGCAGGCCCGCCGTGCCGCACGGCCAGGCATCACCTTTCCCGCTGATTCGCTCTGGCAACTGGAATTTGAAGCAGCTTTCCCTTACCAGGAGACTCCTGACCAGCTCACCGCCATGGAACAGATTCGAGAGGACATGATGAGTCCTCGGCCAATGGATCGGCTGCTCTGCGGGGATGTTGGTTTTGGCAAGACCGAGCTCGCCATGCGGGCAGCGTTCAAGGCGGTCGATAGCGGTTACCAGGTGGCAGTGATGGTGCCGACCACGATCCTGGCCGAGCAACATTACCAGACATTCAAACAGCGGATGGGCCAGTTCCCTATCGACGTGGCACGGCTGAGCCGGTTTAGTTCTCCAGCGGAACAACGAGAGGTGATCGAGGGCCTGGCGAGTGGCCGGGTGGATATCGTGATTGGTACCCACCGGCTGGCCTCCCGGGACATGAGTTTTTCCAACCTGGGCCTTTTGGTGATCGACGAGGAACAGCGGTTTGGCGTGGAGATCAAGGAGCGACTTAAGTCCATGAGGAGCATTGTGGATGTCCTGACCCTCTCGGCCACTCCCATCCCTCGCACGCTGCATATGTCACTGATCGGTGTCCGTGACATCTGTAACCTGGAAACCGCTCCCCAGGATCGACTTGCCGTGGTTACGACGGTGGCTCGCTTCGACGAATCCCTTATCAGGCAGGCGATCCTGCGAGAATTGAACCGCGGGGGCCAGACCTACTTTGTCCATAACCGTGTCCAGGACATCGACGAGGTGGCTGCCCGGCTGAAAGGGATTGTCCCGGAAGCGACGCTGGGCATTGGACATGGCCAGATGGCTGAGAGGGAACTTGAACGGGTGCTGGTGGATTTCGTGGACCACCGTTTTGATGTCCTTGTGGCGACCACGATCGTGG
>JAPYUD010000132.1:0-8342 GCA_029936215.1 Pirellulaceae bacterium
GATGCGAGCATTGTCCCCCAGCAGGCCCTGGCACTCTCCAATAGTGCACTGGTCCTCGAGTCGGCCGGGCAGATTGCCGCCCGTCTCTCCGAGCAGAGACCGGAAGAAGAAGCCTTCATTAAGGACGCGTTTGCCACGATCCTTGGAATCGAGGTGGCAGCGGCTGAACTGAATGCAAGCACCGAGGCCCTCTCCGATTGGAAAAAACTACCAAATACAAATGATTTGACGGCCCGTACACACCTTGTCTGGGTTCTGTTAAACCACAACGATTTTGTCACCGTCCGCTGATGAGCACGTAGATCATGAACAGGTCCCCACAAACACACCGACGATCCTTCCTGGCCGATACCGGAATGGGGTTTACTGGCCTGGCACTGGCCGCAATTCTCCATGGCGAGGGATTCGGAAGGGATGGCGGCTGGTCTCCGCCAAGCGGGGTGTCCCATTTTCCTGCAAAAGCCAAGAATGTGATCTGGCTATTCATGAATGGTGGAGTGAGCCAGTTAGAGAGCTTTGACCCGAAACCGATGCTCAACAAGTATGCGGGAAAGACAATTGCCGATACGCCGTTTGCGGACGTGCAGAATCCGGACAAGCTTGCTCTTGAACGACTGGTTGTCCCGGACGCGAATGGGAACCAGCGGAACAAGCTCTATCCGCTCCAGGTTGGTTTTCGCAAGCACGGCGAGAACGGGATTGAGATCAGTGATTGGTTTCCACATCTTGCGCGTAACGTGGACAAGCTTGCCATTATTCGATCGATGTGGACCACCGATAGTAACCACGGTGCCCAGACACAGTTCCATTCCGGCCGTCACAACAACGACGGTGACTTCCCCACACTCGGGGCTTGGGTGACCTACGGCCTGGGGACACTCAACGAGAACCTGCCACAGTTCGTTAACATCGGCAGCCGGGAATACTGGAACAAGCGTGATGGCCACTATCTTGGGCCTGCATATGATGCCGTACCATTACGAGTTGATCCGGCGAACCCGCTCGAGTTTAGCCAGCCGGGACGTCCATTCCCCGCGGAAGCAAAAGAAATTGGCCAGGGATTGCTCAAGCGACTCAATAACCTTCGCGGGGTGCAGTACCCGGACGATCCTGAAATGGCAGCGAGAATCGCTTCTTACGAACTCGCCTTCCGGATGCAAAAGTCCGTGCCGGAGGTCGTCGATTTTTCAATGGAAACAGAGGAAACGAAATCGCTTTACGGGATCAACCAGCCGCACAGCAAGGCGTTCGGCACACAGTTGCTTGCAGCCCGTCGACTTGTTGAAAGAGGGGTCCGCTTTGTGCAGGTTCAGCATGGAGCGGGAGGAGCCGGCCGCTGGGACGCACATGGTGGCCTGAAGAAGAATCACACTACCAATGCACTGGCTGTGGATCAGCCGATCGGGGGCCTGCTGGAGGACCTGTACCGGCGTGGCTTGCTGGATGAGACACTGGTGATCTTCGCCAGCGAATTTGGTCGCACGCCGGGCTCCCAGGGTTCCGATGGGAGAGATCATCACATTTTCGGATTCTCGGTCTGGATGGCCGGCGGTGGTCTGAAGGGGGGGGTGGTCAATGGGGCGACCGATGAGATCGGTTTCCATGCGGTGGAGGATCGCCATTACGTCACGGATGTCCATGCGACCATCCTTCACCAGCTCGGACTCGACTCAAGAAAGCTGGAAGTCCCTGGTCGGAAGCGACTGGATATTGATCACGGCAAACCGATCACCGAGATTATTGCCTGAGTTACTCTGTGGAACCCGCGCTCATGAAAAACACCTCCCCTGCCCTGCTCGTCGCCTGCCTCTGGGCCGGCTTTTTCACGGTACTCTTGCCAGCCGGGGAGCCTGCACAACCCGCTAGCTTTCAACACGCCGGAATTACAAGTACGTGGGAAGCATACAGGCACAGGCTTACATTTGGAAAAGGCCAGACCCTCGCCCTGGTGGATGATGGCTGCACCCTGTCGATGCCCGAGTGGTCCATGTCCGATGGAGATCAGCCGAAGGTCCTTGTGACGTATGATAGTGTCGATGGTGATGATGATCCCAAGCACGAGGGCAAGGGATATCATGGATCCACGATTGGGATCCCCTCGTCGGTCAATCACGATGGCAAGTGGGGAGTTGCGTACAACAACCAGGTGGCCGTGATCCGGGCACTGGAATGTTGTCACTGTAAGATCGAGGACGCAAAGACCCTGGCGGCTGGTCTGCAGTGGGTGATTGAAAACCACAAAGAATACCGAATCACTACGGTGAACCTGGCACCGGTGGACGACAAGGCTCACGAGAAACCCGTGGCTACCGCCATTGACCAGAAGCTTTCCAGGTTACGGCAACTGGGGATCTGGGTCAGTGCGCCGACCGGAAACCATAACTTCACGACCGGCATCTCCTGGCCAGCCAGCCAGCCCGATTGCTTTGCCATCGGCGCTGTGAAGCAGGGGAAGGATGAGGTCTACCTTGACCGGCAGGCCAAGGTGGACCTGGTGGTTCCGGCCGGAGCTACCTCGTCCTCCAATGCGATCGCCTGCGGAGCAGCCATCGTGCTGCGCGAAGCAATCGAGAAGACAGGTTATGACTGGAAAAAGGATGGCCCGGACCTTCCCACCTCGATGCTGGCTATCATGCAGAAAACCGGGGTGAAAGTGGAAGATCCGGCGACGAATCGGAGTTACCAGCGACTTGACCTGCGTGCGGCAGTGGACCATGTCTTTGCGGGGGGAAGGCTGGATACGTCGGTCCGGTTTTCTGAACACCTGATTGCCGACAAGTACACCTATGCCTATGGGGTGGCCGCTGCCGACCTGGACGGGGATGGCGACCTGGATTTAACCAGTGCCGATGCCAACCCAAACAATATGCTTTACTTGTTCGAAAATGACAACAAGGGGAATTTTAAAAAACATATTGTCCAGAAGGACGACCCGGAACGGCTCGAGCGGCACATGATCGGCGATGTAGATGGGGATGGGGACCTGGACGTGGTGATGGTAAAGAACCTCAACGGGCACCTCGTCTGGTTTGAAAATAGTGGTATCCCCATGGGTGGCGTAACCTGGAATCGCCACGTGATTACCACGGACCTGCCGGGGGCCTACGATGTGGCGACGGGTGATTTTGATAAAGATGGAGATCTCGACGTGGCAGCGTCGAGCTGGAACCTCGGGAACCAGTTCGCCTGGTTTGAGAACGACGGGACACCTGCCGATGGAGAATGGAAAAAGCACATGATTGAAAATGATGTGGCAGAAACCCGCACCATGCGGGTCGCCGATTTTGACGGGGACGGGGACCTGGACCTGCTGGGGACGGGCCGTAAATCAAACGAAGTCACCTGGTTTGAAAATCGACCGCCTGCGAAGGGGGGCGAGCCCGAGGCTGGGCCGGTCACTTGGACAAAACACTTGATCGATGAGACATCGAAATGCCCGGCGCATGGGAACCCGGTCGATATGGACGGGGATGGAGACCTGGATGTGGTGATGGCGTTGGGATTTTATTACCGGCCAGGTTCGAAGGACCCTGCGGCATCGGAGAAACAGGAGGATAACCAGGTCGTCTGGTATGAAAACAATGGCCGGCCTGCAGAGGGGCCGTGGAAGAAGCATGTCATAGGCCCGCGTTTTGACGATGCCTTCGAGGCAGTTGCGGGGGATCTGGACGGGGACGGCGATATCGACGTGGCCGCGACCTCCTGGCGAAATCCAGGCCGGCTGGCCTGGTTTGAGAATCCTGGTGACCCGCGAGGTGAGTGGAGACGCCACCTGCTTAAGACGAACTGGAGGAGTGCCAACCAGGTGATCCTCGCCGATTTGAACGGCGACGGGCGGCTGGACATTGTGGTTTGTGCCGAACGGGGTAGCCTGGAACTGCGCTGGTGGCGTAACGAGGGAAAAAAATAGGAGGTGGCATTAGCGAGCCTCCAGAACCCACTTCCCCTGGACGCTGCGCAGGGATTTGGAGGTCGTGACGGTATCCTTGAAATTGCCATTCCCGATGCCAAACAGGAGTGACATGCTGCGGCCTCGATAGTTTGCTGTCACGATATCCGGGTGGCCATCGCCGTTCAGGTCTGCCACAGTCACGCCGTAATTACCCAGGCCCGTCACGTGGTCTGTTCGATCAGCGAAAGTGCCGTCGCCGCGGTTGAGAAAAACGGACGCAAAGTCCTCGGTCCAGTGCGTGATCACAAAGTCCATGTCGCCGTCACTGTCAAAGTCCGCCGTGGCCAGGAAGGCACCGTTTTTTCCCGCTTCCAGGATCACGTCTTTTTCGAATGTGCCGTCACCGTTGCCAGGAAAAATAGAAACCGTGGAGGTCCCCAGGTTGGCCGTGAGCAGGTCCTGGTTTCCGTCGCCATTGAAATCCGCGGCGCGGACATCATTGATAGCATGAGATCGCCTGCCGGGGATCTGGCTGGCGATGACCTTCCGGGGAGAAAGGGGTCGATTGTCGGTAAAGATGGCCCTGCCCGGATTGATCAAGTAAGTCACGCAGCTGTCGTGTTCATTCGGGATCAGGACGTCCTGGAAACCATCGTTATCCAGGTCGGCCATCTCGATATAGTAAGCCGATTTGCCGGCAGGAGAGGCAATGGCGGGCCCGAATTTCCATCCGCCCTGACCTCGGCGGATATAGAGCCGGCCGACCGCCAGGTCGTTCTCGTACCCGGAGCCTCGGGCGGTGTAGAGCAGGTCGAGCGTTCCATCCCTGTCCAGGTCGCTGAAACGGACACCCTTTGCCTCGCTCGGCGTGGTGTACTCCGCCATACGGATAAAGCCTCCCTCGCCATCGCCTCGAGCAATCACCACCCTCCCCGGTTTAAGCCGGTTTGCCCCGCCGACGGCAAAAACCACGTCAAGCTTTCCGTCTCGGTTGATATCGGAGGTCGCCATGTTGTGAATATGCGGGACTGACCAGCTCTCATCGTCCTTGTTGAGCTGGCGATTCCTGTCGGAAAAGTCGTTGAGCGAGAGGCCGATGAAGCCACCCGCTCCATCTCCCAGTTCGACTTCAAGCACACCGAGCGTATGGTATCCAAGCAATATGTCGAGATGCTGGTCGCCGGCGAAGTTGGCCACCAGGACCTTGTAAGGGCCGCTGGCGTACCCTTCGAGCCTGCTTTTCGTCGGTTGCTCTGCCGCCAGGCCTGCCGCCATGAAAAGCAGAAGTCCAACCCACAGCCCGGCGGCGCGAGCTCGCTGCGGTGGATGCCTCACGAGATGATCTCCTTGATCACGTCTCCTGCAACGTCGGTGAGGCGGAAGTCCCGTCCCGCATACCGGTAAGTCAGTCGCTCGTGATCGAGCCCCAGTAAATGCAGCATCGTGGCGTGCAGATCATGCACCGGTGTGGGGTTTTCTACAGCCCGGAAGCCGAGTTCGTCGGTCGCACCATGGATCGTTCCGCCCTTGATCCCTCCGCCGGCCAGCCAGACGGAAAAGCCATAGTGGTTGTGATCCCGCCCGTTAAGCGCGGGGAATTCGGCGACCGGTGTCCTGCCGAATTCACCCCCCCAGAGGATCAGGGTGTCATCAAACAGCCCACGTCTCTTGAGGTCGGTCATCAGCGCATCGATGGGGCCATCCCACTGGTCCGCCAGCTTCTTGTGTTGCTCGGCCAGCTTGTCATGGTTGTCCCACGGCTGCCCTGCACCGCTCCAGACCTGTACGAATCGCACGCCACGTTCCACCAGACGGCGGGTCATCAGCAATTGCCGCCCGATGGTGGAATCGCCATACATTTCAAGGGTCTTTTTCGACTCGCGTGAAAGATCGAATGTCTCGGCTGCCTCGGCCTGCATCCGGTACGCCATTTCGAATGCCTGGATCCGTGCCTCCAGTGGATCTGCCTGCTGCCTCTGTTGTAAATGCCGTCCGTTGAGCTTGCGGAGAAGTTGCATTTGCCGAAGCTGCTGCTCATTACTGATCCCGGTATTGCGAATGTTCGCAATCAACTTGTCCACCTCGGTGTGCTTGGTGTCGAGGTAGGTCCCCTGGTAGGCACCGGGTAGAAAGGCGCTGCGCCAGTTGCGAGTGGAGACGATCGGATATCCACCGGGACACATGGCGATGAAGCCCGGCAGGTTCTGGTTTTCACTTCCCAGGCCATACGTCACCCAGGATCCGACACTGGGACGCGGAAGTTGCGTGTCGCCGCAGTTCATCAACATCAGCGACGGTTCATGGTTGGGGACCTCCGCCTGCATCGAGCGAATGATTGCCATGTCGTCGATATGGCGTGCCGTCTTCTGGAACAGGTCGCTGACGGGAATGCCACTTTGACCATACTGCCGGAAACCAAACGGGCTTTTCATCGGTGCGCCGGTGCGACGTTCGGTTCGCAGGCTGGTGTTGCCAATATCCTTGCCATGCCACTTGTCGAGTGCCGGCTTGGGGTCGAACGTGTCGACCTGGCTGGGGCCACCGTTCATGAAAAGGTGAATGACATGTTTCGCACGAGCAGGGAAATGAGGTGCCTGGGGCTGGAGCGGGGCGGTACCGCGATCCGAAGAAGATTCCTCGGCCGCCAGGGAAGCCATCCCCAGCATGGGGAGTCCCATGCCACATCGTAGAAGCAGGTCGCGTCGTGTCAGGTTGTAGTTTTGCGAATGATTCATTTCATCAATCGATAAAGACAAACTCGTTCGTCATCACCAGGACGTGTACCAGTCGCAGCCACTCCTTCGGTCCGGGGGTGTCCCCCAGGAAGTCCAGGGCGTCATCCATGTCCTCTTGTTCTGCTGAACGGGCGAGGAGGATCGTGTAGAGCAATTCGATGCGTTGCCGTGCCTCCACGGTGCCGGCAACATCGTCCCGCGCCAACACGCGGCGACAGACCTCGCCAAGGAAGGCGTCATTGAGAAAGTAAAGGGTTTGTGGCGGCACGGTTGTCTGCGATCGTGAACCTGAGCTGGCGTTGGGATTGGGAAAATCAAAAGTGGTCAGAAGTGTCGCCACATCCAGCCGGTTGACGTACCCGTAAACACTCCGGCGACCGTTCCAGCTGGAGTCGAGTGCGAAGGAGGGGCCACCCAGATCGAGACGCATCTGGCCGGTGACGGCGACAAGGCTGTCTCTCATCGCCTCCCAGGGAAGTCGCTTTCTGTTCATTTTCCAGAGCAGCGTGTTTTCCGGGTCGGTCGAACCTGGATGGTCTCGATCCAGCGACTGCTGCCGGTAAGTTGCCGAGAGTAGAATGTTCCGGTGCAGATCTTTAAGTGACCAGTCCCGCTCCACGAGGCGATGGGCCAGGTAGTCAAGGAGCCCGGGATGGGTGGGTTCGGCTCCCCGGACACCGAAATCACTTGGCGTGGAGACGATTCCCTTGCCAAAGTAGTGTGCCCAGATGCGGTTGACGATGACTCGGGACGTGAGCGGGTTCGCAGGGTCGATAATCCGCTGGGCCATTTCCTTGCGGCCACTTCCTTGCCGCAAAAGCCCATCATCATCACTCAGGACCTCGATGAACCGTCTCGGTACGGCCTCGCCCTGCTGAAATGGATTGCCGCGGAGAAAAACGTGCGGATCAATCGGTTGTTCATTCTCGACCAGCACCAGGGCGCGGGGCGGTGCCCCTTCCCCGCTGCGAATAAAAGTCTCCACGTCCCCCAGTAGCTTCTTGAATTCTTCCTGGGTAGGACGGTCGGGGAAAAGGTCCAGGAAACCCCAGGTGGTCTGGCGAGGCACGTCGGCCGGGCCCCTTGTGCCGAACAACACCTGGCGCAGTTGCTCCAGGTCCGGGTCGGCAAAGCCGTCCGCAGGGGGATCGTCCGATCCAGCAAGGGTCAACCACTGTTGCTTCGTTTCCAGCAGTAATGCCTCGTACCAACTGGCGAGTTCATCTATCGACTCGGGTGTCCTCTGCAGGCAGGCGCGAATGACCAGGGGATTGATCATGCCCGCTTCAAGATCCCGCAGTTGCTGGAATACCGACGCAGCGCGTTCTGCGAACTGATCATCGGGGAGCTGGGAATAGCGCTGCCAGAGATTCCAGACGGGGTCGGAGGATTTCGCCTTGCGCTTCAGGTAACCGAGCCAGCGGCGGATCATGCGAGGATTGATTGCTCCCTTGTCGGTGAGCAGCATGAAGTTGTCGGTGTCCGGGTTGTTGCGCTGGTTGTAGGCAGCGACCAGGTACTCGCCGATACGGGTGCGGCCATCCTCTTGCAACCGCGTCATTGCTCCCTGGATGAAATCCTCCAGTGTCTTCTGTTTCAGATTCAGCTGTTTCTGAAATTCCCGGTACTGGTCTGTATCCGGGGGCGGTTCGTAAAGCGGTGGAACAATGGGGTCGTAACTACTGTGAATTACCCCGTAGAGGGCGTAATAATCC
>JAPYUD010000133.1:0-2981 GCA_029936215.1 Pirellulaceae bacterium
CTATTGGCGTAATCAAACAGCCGCCCAAACTTGATCCAGTTATTACACATCACGCAGGGATTAGGAGTTCTTCCCAGCGAGTATTCCTTTACGAAGTAATCGACGATCCCACGGAAATCTTCTTTCAGGTTCAGTGCATAAAAGGGAATCTGCAGGTGATCTGCCACGCGGCGGGCATCGGCCGCATCCTCCGCACTGCAACAACCCTGCTTGTGGTCGGCACGGCCCGCCAGGAGCGGCAGAAGCGGTGATTGGTCATCCACGTCACAGGCCTGCACGGATTCTTCGCCGTGGCGCATGAAAACGCCGATCGGCTCATGCCCCTGCTGCTGTAGCAGGTGCGCAGCGACGCTGCTGTCAACGCCGCCCGACATGGCAATCACAACTCGGGCCATCAGGTTCACCTGGAAAGAGAGAAAAAAGGGCATCCTCCTGCACCCTTTATCGTCTCGGTAGTCTATAGCGCTGGCAAGGGACTGTCACAAGTGACGACATTTCGCTAATTTCCGTTTCACGGTATATTAAGCGACTTGAATCGCCAACAGTCGGCGGTGTTCTCTTGGGAGCTCAGACCATGGACACGAATCTCGATTCCCGGGCAGAAATCCTGCGTCAGAAGATCGTTGGATTAGGAGACAGTCTTTGACTGTGCTCAACGAAAAAAACAAATCACGGCGATCGAGCAGCAAATGGGAGACCCCAGCTTCTGGAACAACCAGGAGTCGGCACAACAGATAATCGCCGATCTGAAGTCACTCAAGGCAATCGTGGATCCGCTGGTCGAGGTCCAGCAATCCAGCCTGGACATGGATGCCCTGCTGGAAATGGCTGAAGAGGACGAGTCCGTTCTTGAGGACGTGAATGCGGAACTCAAGCAACTGGAGAAAATTGTTGCCAAGCTGGAACTCAAGTCGCTGCTCAATGGACCCTATGACTCGGTTGGAGCCATCCTCACCGTCCACGCCCGTGACGGCGGCACCGATGCCAATGACTGGGCCGAGATGCTTCTGCGAATGTACATCCAGTGGGCCCAGAAGAACGATTACCAGACAGCACTGATGGATCGCAACGATAACGACGTAGCGGGGATCAACAGCGCAACAATCGCCGTACGGGGACCGATGGCATATGGTTACCTGAAAGGAGAAATCGGGATCCACCGGCTGGTTCGCATCAGTCCTTTCAACTCGGAAGGAAAGCGCCAGACCAGTTTCTCAGCGATTGACGTCTCACCCGAGGTCAGCGAGTCCGTGGAAATCGAGATTGACGAGAAGGATATCCGTGAGGACACCTACCGTGCCAGTGGTGCCGGTGGCCAGCACGTGAACAAGACAGATAGCGCCGTGCGGCTGACTCACATGCCAAGCGGGATCGTGGTGCAATGCCAGACTGAACGGAGCCAACACAAGAACCGGTCCTCGGCCTGGAAGATGTTGCGAGCCCGGATGGCCAGGCTGGAAGAAGAAAAACGGGAAGCCGAGCAGGCACAGCGATACAAGGACCAGCCACGAGTCGGCTTCGGGTCGCAAATCCGGAATTATTTCAAGCACCCCGATCAACGGGTCAAGGACGCACGTACAGGTCACAGCATCGGAAATTTCGATTCCGTGCTGGATGGCAACATCCAGCCATTCCTGGACGCCTACCTCAGCTGGCGGGTGAAGGAACAATCAATCGATTAATCAGCTTCTGGACATTGGAGAAACCGTGACTGAATCACAAATCATCGAGGCAATCGGGAGTGACGATACCGGCTTGCGGGCAACGCTGGCCTGGGTCGACGACCGTTTCGTCCAGTACATCGACTGGGTGGCTGGCGCCCAGTCTTTCCGACTGATGGAGTCGGTAGAGGGAACCGCCGATGATGCCTGGCCACCAAGCCCGGCGCTGCAACAACTGAGCGTCGAAAACCGCAGCCAGAAAAGACAGGTCGCACTGATGGTTGGCATGGCTGGCCAGAGCCACTGGTCTGTCAGTATCGAGAATGAGCCGCAGGAGCGAAAGCTGATTTTTGACGTGGCCTGCCGGATTGCCGAGCCATCGTCCGACCTGGGGACACAGTATCGAACAACGTCCCCGATCACGCTGCTGTCGGAGGATCACGGTGTGGAAGTCGCCGTGGCAGGACGATCCTGCCAGGTCATCCTGGAATCCACAGGGCGTGGAGAGTCCGACCTGATCCAGTACAAGAAGGACATCATCCAAATTGTCGCCACGCAAAAGCTAAGCCAGTTCCCTGATACCCTTCGCTGGAAATACAGCCTGCTTGGTTAGCAGCCCGAAGAATCTCTCTCCCTTCCCCGAACCCAAACCTGTTCTTGTATTCCTTGGAATCCTTGGGACAATAGGACGCCTGGTCGTCCTCGAAGCGGCAGACAAGATTAGTCCATTTCACATCCAGGAGCACACCCTCCAGATGGTCTTTCAACACATCGAGAACCTGCAGCAGGAATACACCGACAAGTATGTCGTGGTCGATCAAGAGCAGCCCGAATTACTCCGGTTCAATGGCATGACCGGGATTGTCCGTACGGTCAACATGAATGGCCGGGCCCTGGTCGAATTCGATGGCTACAACAACATCGGATGGTACGACATCGATATCGATTTCCTGCGAGTCATCGATGAACCCCTTCCCGAGGATGCGAAGGAAGAGAAACCGGAGGCGACCCGGAAAGAGGACAAGGCACCGTCGGAACTGAAGAAAGCTCGAGAAAAAGACAGTGGTGAGATGTCGGTGGACGAGATCCTGGCTGCTGCCAAGAGTGAATCTGCAAACAGCGCGGCCCCGGAGGCAGGTACGTCCGATGCCGCAGCCATGTCCGTGGACGATATTCTTGCCGCAGCTCGAACAGGGAACGACGGCGGAAGCGCGACAGCAAGCGACGACGAACCTGCGAAAGAAAAAGCTGAGAAGCCCGCTGACACAGCAGTCAAGGCGGTCGATGCGTCTGACATGTCCGTGGACGACATTCTCGCCG
>JAPYUD010000133.1:3081-8320 GCA_029936215.1 Pirellulaceae bacterium
CAGCCCGAACAGGGAGCGACGGCGGAAACGAGACGGCAAGTGACGACGAACCTGCGAAAGAAAAATCTGAAAAGCCCGCTGACACGGCAGTCAAGGCGGTCGATGCGTCCGACATGTCCGTGGACGACATTCTCGCCGCAGCCCGAACAGGGAGCGACGGCGGAAACGAGACGGCAAGTGACGACGAACCTGCTGACGAGGACGCCCCGGTAGCAGTTGAGCAGGAAGCTGCCGAGGAAGAAGTCGTTGTCGAGGCAGAGGAACCAACCGCTCCTGCCGGGGAGTTACCTACCGATATCGACGAGATCATTGCTTACTGTCAGCGCGTCGACGGAAAGTAAGCAGGATCACGACAGGTCTCGCGGCTCAGGGGATACTGAGCATGCGTTCCAGGGCAACCAGGGACCAGCGGCTTGTCTCCTCGTCCACTTCCACACGGTTGACCGTCGTTCCGGCGGCCAGGTTTTCCAGGCTCCAGCAGAGATGCGCCATGTCGATGCGGTACATGGTGGCACACATGCAGACGACCGGTGAGAGGAAGTGAATTTCCTGTTCCGGGTACTCTTCCTTGAGCCGGTTGACCAGGTGCAGCTCCGTGCCAATCGCCCAGCGAGTCCCTGGGGCCGCCGCCCGGACTGTCTCGATAATCTTCCCGGTCGACCCGGAAACATCTGCCAGGTCATTCACCTCCTGGGGGCACTCGGGATGTACCAGGATCTGGATATCGGGGTGCTGCTCACGAAGCTGGTGAACATGATCGGGCTGAAACATCTGGTGGACACTGCAATGCCCTTTCCAGAGAATCACTCGCCCCTGCTGGATCGCCTGCGAATCATTTCCCCCGAGCTCCTGGGCGTAAGGATCCCAGACCGGCATCTGGTCATTCGTGATATCCATGGTCAGGGCCGTGTTTCGCCCCAGGTGCTGGTCGGGAAAAAAGAGAACCCGACGACGACGTTCAAAAGCCCACTGGAGAACCCCGGCAGCGTTACTCGAGGTACAGACAACCCCACCATGCCGTCCGCAAAAAGCCTTCAGGCTGGCAGCCGAGTTGATATAGGTGATCGGTGTGATCTCGTCTGTATCGACCACTTCAGCCAGGTCCTCCCAGGCTGCTTCCACCTGCTCGATAGCCGCCATGTCCGCCATGCTACAGCCAGCCGCCATGTCCGGCAGGATGACCTCCACCCGCCGTCCATCACGCTGGGCAACTTTCTCGGGCCGGTTCGCCAGGATATCCGCGGTCTCGGCCATGAAATGGACGCCGCAGAAGACGATCCAGCGGCACTCATTGTTCTCGGCCGCCATCTTGCTGAGCTGGTAACTGTCCCCTCTCAAGTCCGAGTGGGCGATCACCCCATCCTGCTGGTAATGATGTCCCAGGATCAACAGCTCGGATCCCAGGTTCGAACGCACTGCCTCAATACGTTCGGCAAG
This sequence comes from Pirellulaceae bacterium, assembly GCA_029936215.1. GTDB lineage: Bacteria > Planctomycetota > Planctomycetia > Pirellulales > Pirellulaceae > SAT2750. Next base: position 4,519 of record JAPYUD010000133.1, read on the forward strand.
AACGCTGTCTTCCAGCGAGCGGTAGGGGGCCAGTTCGTGGGCAGGCCGTGGTTCAATAATCGTGCTCATTGGCTCCTGCCTTCTCCTCCTGGCAGCCAGTCACTATCGCTCGCCAGGACAGTATTCCCTTTCATAAAGCAGTCCCAACGCCTTGTCCAGCAGGTGGGAAAAGGGTAGTTAGTTAATAGGTATTTTTTCCTGCCAGGCATCAAAACCGATGATTCTCGTGATCGACAATTATGACTCCTTTACCTACAACCTGGTTCAGAGGTTAGGTGAAATTGATGCCTCCCTGGAAATCCAGGTCCATCGCAATGACAAGCTAACCGTTGACAGGATCCAGGAACTTTCTCCAAGCCACCTGATCATCTCACCGGGCCCCTGTACCCCCAACGAGGCAGGCATCTCGGTGGAGACCATCGAGCGACTGAAGGGGACGCTACCGATCCTGGGTGTCTGCCTGGGCCACCAGTCGATTGCCCAGGCAACCGGCGCCACGATCACCAGGGCGAAGCAGCTGATGCACGGGAAAACCGACCAGATTCATCATGATGACCAGGGGATTTTTTCCGGCCTGCCCAATCCCTTTACCGCCACTCGTTATCACAGCCTGGCAGTTGAAGCGGAAACACTCTCCGATGAATTCACCATCTCCGCCTGGGCCGAGGCACCTGGCCAGGAACGTGAGATCATGGCGATCCGCCACAGGGAACACCCCCTGGAAGGATGGCAGTTCCACCCGGAGAGTTTTCTCACAGAGATCGGTCCGCTGATCCTGCAGCGTTTCCTTGAACAATAATCTGGACCCGCTGCCGCGTTTTCACGCGCGGCTGGGTAACGAAACAACTCCATGCTCACTGTTGAAGAAGCCCTCGCTCAGATTCTCGCGGATGTGGACCCGCTCGCTGGTCAGTTCATGCCGCTGGAGGAAAGCCTCGGGCGGGTCCTGGCGGTTGACCTGTCGAGTGACATCGATTCCCCTCCCCATGACAAGTCCATGGTGGACGGCTACGCCGTGAAGATTGCCGACGTCAACCAGCATCCGGTGAGTTTACCAGTCAACGAGGAAATCACAGCAGGCCAGGTTCCCACCCGGGAGCTGACGGCAGGCACCACCAGCCGGGTGATGACGGGAGCCCCGGTTCCGGCCGGGGCCGAGGCGATGGTGATGGTTGAAGAAACCGAGCTGGAGGAAACGGAGTCGGGTCCGCTGGTACGGATCCCGGGCCAGCAGATATCCCCGGGGGCGAACATCCTGCTCCAGGGCACCAGTATTCGCCGCGGGGATCAGGTACTTACTGCCGGTACCCGCATCCGGCCGTTGGAAATCGGACTACTTGCCGAAATTGGCCAGGCGAGCGTTTGCTGTATCCCTGTTCCCCGTGTCGCCGTTCTCTCCACCGGCAACGAGCTGGTGTCGGCAAGCGAGGTACCTGCTGCCGGGCAAATCCGGAACAGCAACGGCCCGATGCTCTCTGCCCAGGCGAGGCGCTGCCAGGCAGATGTGATCTCGCTGGGAATTGGCCGGGACGACCAGGCTGAGCTGGAGGAGTTGATCCAGGCCGGCCTGGACGCCGACATCCTGGTTCTCTCCGGGGGGGTGAGTGCGGGTGTCCTCGACCTGGTCCCTGCTGCGCTGGCGGCGCAAGGAGTCAACGAGGTGTTTCACAAGGTCGAACTGAAACCGGGAAAGCCACTCTGGTACGGCCGAGCCGACCACGATGGCAGGCGGTCCCACGTCTTCGGGCTGCCTGGCAATCCTGTCAGCAGTCTCGTCTGCTTCGAGCTCTTCGTGCGCCCGCTGGTGGATCGCCTTGCCGGCCGTGCCTCCATCGGAATGCGATGCCGCCAGGCACAGCTGCAGGGCCACTTCAGGCAACGTGGAAACCGTCCCACTTTTCACCCCGCCTGTTACGAAGAGGGAAAACAGGGAGGCATGGTGAAACCGGTTCGCTGGCAGGGCTCGGCCGACCAACGGGCCTTGACGACGGCCAATTGCCTGGCCTATTTTTCAGCTGGCCAGGAGGAGTTTTCACCAGGGACTGCCGTCCCGGTATACTTTTTCGAGGCCCAGGACGACTAACTTTTCGCGTTGAAACAGGAGCAGGCGATGCCTCCACGCGGTTGGCGAAAACCGTTACTGCTCACGCTTGCCAGCGGTGGACTCCTCTGGGCTGCCTTTCCACCGCTCGGTATTGCTCCGCTCGCATGGCTCGCGCTGGTTCCAGTCCTGCTGCTGGTGCATGACAAGCACCAACCGACCCGCCGATTCCGCTGGTACCTGCTGATCTGGTTCGCCTCGTCGCTCTACTGGCTGGCGATGACCCAGGGCGTCCGCCTGGCACACTGGTCGACGCACTTTGCCTGGATCGCCCTGGGGCTTTACCTGGGCCTTTACCTGCCACTTTTCATCGGACTCACCCGTGTCGCTATCCATCGCTGCCGCTGGCCGCTGATGATCGCGGCGCCGCTAACCTGGACAGGCCTGGAACTGGTGCGGGGCTATGCCCTCTCGGGTTTCTCCATGGGACTGCTTGCCCATACCCAGGTCCACTGGACCACGCTGATCCAGCTGTCAGACCTGTTCGGAGCCTATGGAGTGAGTTTCCTTGTGATGCTTGTCAACGCCGCCATTGCTGATGGCTGGGCAACTTCCTCCACGCGTCGTGCCTGGAGCCTTCGCCTGGCAACCGCACTGCTGGCTGTCGGCCTGGCAGTCACCTATGGATCTCTCCGACAGACCGGCCCGGTTACAGATGAAGAGACACGATCACTCAAGATCGCGCTGCTGCAGGGGTCCATCGATACCACCTTTAATAATGATCCCGCGGAATTCCAGCGGATGCACTCCACTTACCGGCAACTCTCCATCCAGGCACGGCAGGATCATCCCGACCTGGACCTGATTGTCTGGCCCGAGTCGATGTTCCCGTTTGGCCCGGAGATTATTCATGATCGAGAGCCAGTTCTGCCAGCCGCCCTGCAGATTGACCGGGCGACCTACCTCGAGCGAATCGAGCTGCAGAAAAGGAACTTCCAGTCCGCCATGGATGACCTGGTCCGGCTCGTCAACGAGAACTGGACCGATACGAAAAAAGAGCAACTCGATATCCACATGATCCTGGGGACGGGTGTCCAGGAGGTCGACCAGCCTTCCACTCCCTACCATAACGCGGCACTCTGGGTTCGTCCCGATAGCAGCGTTGCTGGTCGCTATTACAAATCCCACCTGGTGGTCTTCGGGGAGTACGTGCCGCTGGCGAACCGGTTCCCATGGCTCTACAGGATCGTGCCATTCTCCCGGGGGATCACTCCTGGAACAGACCCGACCTGCTTCACCATCGATGGGGTGAAGATCCTCCCAAGCATCTGTTTCGAGAGCATCGTCCCTCACTTCATGCGGAGGCAGGTAAACCGGCTTGCCGACCAGGGATCCGATCCGGAGATCCTGATCAATATCACCAATGATGGCTGGTTCTGGGGATCCTCGATACTGGACCTGCAGCTCAGCTGTAACGTCTTCCGGGCTGTCGAACTCCGCATACCCCTGCTTGTCGCTGCCAACACCGGACTCTCGGCAGTGATTGACAGCCAGGGGACGATCCTCCAGCAGGGTCCTCGACGTGATCAAGCAATACTGGTCGAAAGTGTCCGGGCAGGAAGCCGGTTCAGCTTTTACCGTAAAACAGGGGATCTGCTTGGAATCGGGGCTGCCCTGTTTTGCCTGCTGCTGGGAGGTATCGGATTGCGAAATCCAGCTGGAAAACGCCGGCAGAAATGCGAATAATGGCTACCAGCGAGC
>JAPYUD010000630.1:0-1690 GCA_029936215.1 Pirellulaceae bacterium
GGCGGTGCGGATTCGGTGGATATCGAGGCGGCCGGGACCGCGTCACTCTATAGCGGCACGATCCTGGGGGTTTCGAACCAGATTGTCCTGATGATCGTTCTGTTTGTCATTGCCCATGTCGTCATGAGCCATACGGCGCTGGGGCGATACGTCTACGCGGTGGGGGGTAATCCCCAGGCAGCCCGGCTTTCCGGCGTGCCGGTGTTCTGGGTTATCGTCACGGTCTATGCCATCTGTGGGGCGGCAGCAGGCCTGGCGGGTGTGCTCGATGTTTCACATTTCACCAGCGGCCGGCCAAAAGCGGGCGAGTTCTACGAGCTGCAGGTGATCGCTGCCGTTGTCGTTGGTGGTACCAGCCTGATGGGTGGGGAAGGGAAGATTTTCGGCACATTCATCGGGGCAATGATCCTGGGAGTGATCCAGAATGGCCTGAACATGCAGGGCGTGGATTCTTACCGCGCGAATGTTATTTATGGCGCACTGATCCTGGTTGCCGTGCTGGCCGATCAACTCAAGCGGAAGCTCATCAAGCCGGGCACTTTGTCGCCTTAACTGGCCCCTTGAAAATTTTTGCGGGGAGAGTGGGATTCTCTGATTCGGTCGGTTGACAGACGCCCTGCAGGACAGCTACTTTAGGTGTTTTCGCAGGCAAGCCAGCAGAGAATTGCCGGTAAATCTGGACAGGAATAAATTTCATTAGTCGTTGACTTGTGGCCTGGCCCGACGACGACTGCAACATGTTGACGCAAAAACAATAGGAGAAAGTTCAGTGAACAACCTCGTGAAATTTGCTTCGCTCGGCTTTGGAGCCCTGCTCTTGATGGCAACCCCGATCCTGGCACAGGATGGTTCTGCTGCCCCGCTGATTCCCAATGCTGTTGGTATTGGACTGGTCGTTCTGGGTGCTGGCCTGGGGATTGGGAAACTTGCTGCCGCGGCCCTGGAGAGCATGGCTCGCCAGCCAGAGATCGCAGGTTCGATCCAGACAGCAATGATCATTGCCGCTGCTCTGATCGAAGGCCTGTCCTTCTTTGGCGTCTTTGCCTGCTGGGCAAGTGGAATGCTTGGCGGCTAATGCCCCCGCATAAACAAGAATAAATAATAACCCGGCTTCACCTTTCCCGGTGAGGCCGGGTTTTTTACTTGTCATTCATCGGTGGAATTTTCGCTGACGGTAGCCGGCTCCGCCGGTTTTCCACCGGAAAGCAGGTAGCTGACAAGTGTCCCTACCGAGAGGTTTGCCAGCAGGGCCAGGATGCCAATGTAGAGGAAGCTGATCGGATCCAGCTCCAGGTCCAGTGCCAGGCTCCCGTCGGACTTGATCGTGGCATGAAACGGGGGCTCGACCGTGTCAAGCTGCTCGATGATCGCCGTACCAACCTCCCGGGCCGTCGCTCCAAGATAAAAATCGACTGGCAGGTGGCCATCTTCAACGCCAACGCCAGGCCCCCAGCGCGGAACGGGTAAACCCTGCTCGCGTGCGTCAAGCCTCTCCGTGGCTGCCTTCGAATGGAGCTGGACGTCGTCGAATTCCAGTACCACGCGCTGGTCCGGTCGCTCCAGCACCAGCGTGTCCCCGTCCTGGAGTAGCTTCGTGGCATCCTCCGGAAGCGAGATTCGAGTGGACTGGGAGTGCTCGAAGGAGGTTGCCGCTGTCATGCCCTCCATCTCGATGGTGAAAGGGGTCTCG
>JAPYUD010000631.1:0-1682 GCA_029936215.1 Pirellulaceae bacterium
TTGACGACATAGGCCCCCCCGTCGCCGGGGAGGACCCCGGTCGGAATAAGGAGGTTGTCTGCAAAAACAGTGGTCTTGTCCGCTCGCCCATCCCGGTCGACATCCTCCACGACCAGGATCTTGTCGGTGGCAGGGTCACCAGGTTTTATATGTGGATAGACTTCACTGCTCGCGATCCAGAGCCTTCCCTGGGCGTCAAAATTCATCTGGATCGGTTTGGCGATGTGTGGATCGGAAACAAAAAGATTTACCTCGAATCCTTCAGCAACCTGGAAAGAAGCCAATTCCTTGGCGGGGTCCACATCCGGAATATCCTTCAGGTTGCGCTGTCCGCACACCGGAAAGGCACAGGCACTCGCCAATAGAAACGAGAGCGAGCGTATTGCTATAGGCCAAGGATACATGGTGACGATGTCCTAACGGGCTGGCCGCCGCCGGATTGTGACCTGCCACAATGGCGGCCTGGAAAGACGATGAATCTCCCTGTCAAGCGCCTCGACAAGTGGATCAAACATGGGGATCTCTACTGCGTTATTCCCCTGCTCGTGTTTACGAAAAAGGAAGAGGTACGTTTCGTTCTGGGGTCGATAACGGTGAAAAAAGAGTTCATTCTTTCGGGCAATCGCTGACTGAAGCTCTGCAACCTGGTCGCTCGAGGGTACGGGAAGGACAATGCCGGATGCCATTTGCCGCGAGGTGTAGGAGGTCGCCCCTGCTTTTCCATTACCGAATGTAATTTCATATCGGCCGGGAAGAAGCGATTTTATCGTGAGCGCAATACCCGGCAGAACATGTTGGTCGGGGGCAGGTGTACGGGGAAGCGAATTCGCTCGGAATTGAAAACGGGCCTCGGCTGATTCACAAGCGAGCAGTTTGAAGGATCCTCCGGTAGCTGCCCCTTGTTCCTTTCGGACGTCGAGCCTGACGTGTACGTTTTCGCGCGGCCCGGAGAACGAGGTTGCAAGCGAGGCCGCCTGTCGCCAATAGCCCTCCGCTGTCAACTGGATCCCATCAAGGCTAGGGCCATCTCGAAATGGAGACCGCCGACTGGACGACACCGGGACCGGCGAAATCCTCCCATTGACGAACTCACTGAGAACCACCACCGTCGCCGGCGAGTTCTCCGAAAACGTCTTGATGGATTGACGGTAAAGTTCAAGTGCCTTGTTGAAGGACGCCGCGGAGGGAAACGGGGGGCCCATCTCAAGTTGCGGGCGAGGCAATAGCAGGATCATTCTCGCGTCAAGTTCGGCAATGTCATCCGCAAAGCGAGAAAGAGCTTTTTGGAAATCCGCAAGGCCGGCGCGTCCCTGCCGGGCTTCAACAACCCCATAGTGAACAACCACTACCGAAGGGGATGCGAGTTTTAGATCCCGAAGAAGACGGGCGTAACCATCGGGAATGCCGCCAAAAACAGCACGTGATTCACCGAACACATTATCGCCACTCCAGCCGAGGTTGCGAAATGTAAGGTTTTTCGCGTGCAGGCGGGTCGCCAATTCGGTTTCGAAATAACCGTGAGTCTGCATTCGCTCAATGAAGGTGCCGCCAACGAGAACTACCCGGTCGCCGTTTTGCAGTAACGGCAAGGATTGACCCTGGACGGCGATGGGAGAAAGCAAGGAGCAGAGGAGCAGGAATTTCCAGACGGTTTGAAGGGAAGAACGCCATCGGTACATGAG
>JAPYUD010000134.1:0-8261 GCA_029936215.1 Pirellulaceae bacterium
CAGTTTCCTGGACCTGATCCAGGAAGGGAACACGGGACTGATGAGAGCAGTCGACAAGTACGAGTATCGACGGGGCTTCAAGTTCTCGACCTATGCCACGTGGTGGATCCGCCAGGCAATCACACGTGCGATTGCGGACCAGGCCCGTACGATTCGAATTCCTGTCCATATGATTGATGTTCTCTCCAAGCTGAGAAATACTCAAAAAGGCCTCTTGCAAGAGATGAAGCGAGAGCCGACAACAGAGGAGATCGCCAAGCGATCGGGAATGACCGTCGACGAGGTTCGCAGGGTCATGGATATTGGTCGGCATCCGGTCAGCCTCGATCGCCCCGTCGGGGATGGTGAGGACAATAGCTTTGGCGAATTTGTTGAGGACGTGGATAGCGATAACCCGGTTCGAAAAGCCAATAATGGTATCCTCCGTCAGAGAATTGAATCCCTGCTTAAGACACTCACTTACCGTGAGCGGGAAATCATCCGGCTTCGCTATGGCCTCGGGGATGGATATACCTACACGCTCGAGGAAGTGGGCCGTATCTTCAAGGTTACCCGGGAGCGGGTACGGCAGATCGAGGCCAAGGCAGTACGCAAACTGCAGCATCCCATTCGTAGCCACCAGTTGGAGGGGTTCCTGCAGGAACTTGTCAATTGACCAGGTGGCCAACATTCCACCGTGCTCCGTTGAAAAAACGGAACGGTTCTCTCACCCAGAACTGCCGCTGGTTTTGCGACCAGCGGCTTTTTTTGTTGTCTTTCGGCCAAGCGGCAGAAAGACTGCCCACTAAGAACGGAGATTGAGACCATGCCATTAATCGCTGAAAGCCTGCAGAAACTCCATCGGCTTCACCAGCAGGTAACGAATCTGCGAGAACGGCTGGGAAAAGGCCCACGACAACTACTGGCCAAGGAAAATGAACTGGCAGGTGTGGAACAACTTCAGGTGGATCTGAAAGAGCAGGTCACCCGTGTGCAGATGGCAGCGGATGAGAAACAGCTCGAATCCCGTGAACGGGACGCAAAGATCGTTGACCTGAATGGGAAGCTGATCAGTTGCTCAACCAATAAGGAATACCAGACGCTGACCGAGGAGATCGGGGTGAACCGGGCGGCGACAAGTGACATCGATGACGAGGTTCTTGCCTTCCTGGAAGAACTCGACAAGCTTGAGGAACAGGCCGAAGAGCTGGGAGGACGCCAGTCCGAGATGGCATCGCAACTTGGAGAGTTAAAGGGAGAGGTGGAGGCTACCCAGAAGCAACTCGGTGAGGAGCTCGAGCACGCCCAGGGGGAACTCAAGGAGGCCGAGAACCAGTTGCCGGAAGAATTCAGGCAGGACTACCTGCTGTTGGCCGAGAGCCGTGGGGAAGGAGCCCTGGCAGTGGTCGACAGCGAGGTTTGCAGTGGTTGCTACCAGAAGATTACCTCCCAGATGCTCAATGAGCTCTTCCTTTCCAAGCCGGTGTTCTGCAAGAGTTGTGGTTGCCTGTTGTACCTGGCCGAGGGGGAGTCGGTCAGTGGAAATAACAACTCCTGATTGGACGTTTTTCTTTCACGACACAAGGATGTAGACATGACTGATTCTGTTCCCATGACCCGGGCCGCCTACGATCGAAAAAAAGCGGAAGTCCAGCGTCTGGAGAATGAGGAGATGCCCAGGATCGCAGTCAAGATTGCCGAGGCGCGAGAGGAAGGGGATCTCAAGGAAAATGCCGAGTACCATGCCCAACGCGAGGCACAGGGGATGTTGCAGGCGAAGATTAACCATATCAAGGGTCAGATGGCACGGGCCACAATCATGGACCCTTCCAAGTTGCCGAAGGACGAGGTCGTTTTTGGGGCAACCGTGCTACTGAAGGATCTGGATTATGGTGACGAGGAAAAAATTACCCTGGTAGGGTCGGGTGATGAGGATTACGACGCGGGAAAATATCTGATTACCAGCCCGATAGGCCAGGGGCTGCTGGGTCGCAAGAAGGGAGACAAGGTCTCGATCGACGTCCCCGAGGGGACACTCAAATTCGAGATTCTTGAAATTCGCTTTGAGGAGTAAGGCGAGTTCTCACCCGCCCGAAATCTGCCTCTCCAACTGGCAGAGCGTCTCTCCGATCTCCTGCTGGATCACCATGTCTGCCAGGTGATCCCTGTCTGTTGGATCCCGGTTGATGATCACCACGCGGGATCCGTTGCGGCTGGCGATGGCCGGCAGGCTGGCTGCAGGTTCTACCACCAGGGAGGATCCCATTACCAGTAACAGGTCAGTTGCTTCGGCCAATTGACGGGCGGTTTCAAGGACATCGGGGTGGAGTTGCTGGCCGAAGGAAATGGTGGCATGCTTGGTGACCCCTTGGCAGAGGGGGCAACACGGCACCTGGTCGGTCTCGAGAAACTCGTTCACGGGTCGGTCCGCATCCTCGTGAAAATCACAGTCCAGGCATCGCACCTGGCGAGCCGTTCCATGGAGTTCCACGACGTCCTGGCAGCCTGAGAGCTGGTGCAGGCCATCAATATTCTGCGTGATCACCCGATGGATGAGCCCCTTTTTTTCCCAGCGACCAATCACCTCGTGACCCTGGTTTGGCTGGCTCGCTGAAAAATCGCGGTGGGCCTGGGCTTTCTGCCGCCAGTACTCGTAGCGGGCATCCGGGCTGGCAACAAACTCGTCAAAGTAAACTGGCTGGGAGGTCGCCCAGATACCGCCCGGCGAACGAAAATCGGGGATTCCGCTCTCGGTGCTCATGCCAGCCCCGGTGAAGACAATCGCCTTGTGCGAACTGGAAAGCCACTCGGCGAGCTGTTGTAGTGTGCCCATGACCGTGAATTCTACCCGGCATGCGTTCGCTGCTTAACCCACCGTGATTTCAGGGACCATGCGTGACGTTGGACAAGGTGTTTTCTTCACGGTCGGGGCATGCAATTGCCGACATTTATACAACGCAGGGTTACTGGCAGGCTTGTTGTTCTTGAGGACGACTGCAATGACCGACAGGGTATTTCGCCTGAGATCTGCCACCGACCAGGACCTGGATGCCGTAATGGTTCTCCTGGGCCCCTTGATGGAACAGCGGCGGTTGCTGGAGCGGTCTGCAGAGCAGGTTAGCCCGCTTCTGGGAACAGGTTTCGTGGCAGTTACCGGGGACCAGGTGATCGGTTTTGCAGCGATCGAAATCTACTCGGCAAAACTTGCGGAGATCCAGTGTCTTGCCGTCCAGTCCGAATGGCAACAGAGGGGGATTGGCAGGGAACTGGTTGAGCACTGTGTTGAGGTGGCCCGCCGGGAGAAGGTACTGGAAGTCATGGCAATATCTGCCCGCGACGAGTTTCTGGTCAGCTGTGGCTTTGATTATTCACTGCCGGGACAGAAACGGGCACTCTTTATCCAGACCCGGTCGAACTAGACAGTCGGCAAGACCCAGGGCTTGCGATAGACCGGCCGTGTGCGCAGCTGGTTTGCTTCCTCGTCATCGACAAATAACTCGGTCTTCGGATCCAGTTCCACCTGTCTTCCGAGTTTCCAGGCCACGTTAGCACTATGGCAGAGGACCGATGTCGGGTGCCCAACGGTTTCCAGGTCCGCATTCGGTTTTTTTCGTGACTTGACACAGTCCAGGAAATTGCGGACGTGCGAGGTGCCGTCGTTATTACCTGTCCCCTCGGCCACGAGTTCATCCCGTCCCTGGTAAGCTCGCCACCGTCGATTACCCAGGATCAGGTAGCCCTGGTCCCCGTAGAGGATTGCTCCCTCACCCTCGCCGTAGTAGCTGTAAGGAGTCCAGATTTTCATCTCGTAGGTGAGCAGCCGTCCTGGGCCTCCATCCTCGGAAGCATACTCGTAATTGCACTGTAGTGTGTCCGGCCATTCCTGCGCATCGTCGAAGTACCATTTGCCCCCCAGTGCGGCGATGCGTGTCGGCATGGCTGCCATCCTGGATCCTTCTGCTTCGACCGCGGTGGCAAGCGCCCAGCGGGCAAAGTCAATCCGGTGGACACCATCGTTTCCCAGGTCACCGCTGCCATAATCAAAGAACCATCGCCAGTTCCCGTGGAATCGTTTCTCGTTAAATGGTCTCAGTGGTGCCGCTCCCAACCACATGTCGTAATCGACTCCAGCGGGTGGACTGGAGTCCTTTGGTTTTCCAATGGAACCCTGGCGGGCGCTTTCCCAGGCCTTGGCAACCAGCACCTTTCCGAGTTTCCCGGTGCGGATGTAATCGATTGCCTGCTGGAAATGATCACTCGTCCGGGCCTGCGTTCCCATCTGGACGACCCGCTGGTTCTTTCGCATGGCTGCCACCATCCGCTTTCCCTCTTCCATGTTGTGACCATCTGGCTTTTCCACGTAAACATCCTTTCCTGCAAGGCAGCCGAGGATCGTGGGGATGGCATGCCAGTGGTCCGGCGTGCCAACAACAAGTACATCGATGGAGGGGTCATCCACCAGTCGGCGGAAATCCCCGTGGGCAGCTGGTGAACGGCCATTGATCTGCTTGACCGTTTCCACTGCCTGCGGGAGTCGCCGGGAATCAATGTCTGCCACTGCGACGATGTCGACGTCCTTCTGGCTGGCGAAAGCACGCAACAGGAAACCGGCTCGCCCACCCACTCCGACGCATCCGACCTGGATCCGTTCGCTGGCCGGATCTTTTCCCTGCAGGGCAGAGCGAGTGACAAGTGTGGTTGCCGAAGCAGCAAGCATGAATTGACGACGGTGCATTCGATGACCCCCCAGGATGGATGCAGCAGGCAAGTAAGAGCTAGTTGTGCCACAAAAGAAAGCAAACATCTACTGTTTTCTTTGGCTGGCTATTTTGCCTGGAGATGCCAGCGTGCCAACCGAGCGGTTCAGGATTCGGACTCGCCCTGGCGCTGCTGAAATTGATCCCAGGTTCGGGCAAGCGAGTCTCGCAGTCGGGGTACCTGGGGCGCAGAAAGAAAAACCCGGGAGGTCACGATTGGGCGGGGGAACATGTTGCCCAGGAAGTCAATCCGGAACTCTGACTGGGAATGACCAATCATCATGCCATTGGCATAACGCCCGGTCATCACTGCATCGCTTGCCTTGAGTTCCTCGTAGATTTCCTGCGGGCTTGGTTGTGCGGGCGGTGTTTCACTGGAGGCGGGAGCAGGAGGGGCGGGGATCGGGCCATAACGGTCCGCATAGACCTGGATATTCTTTCCCAGCGCCTCGATGAACTGGGCGAGCACGACATGAGGGACAATCACGCGAGCAGCAAGCTGTGTCGGTTGGCCCAGGTTCTGGACAAAGTCGATGACGAACTCACTGCTCCCGGTCATCACGATGGCTCCGGTACTAAAGACACCGGAGCTCACCTCCTCGGGGACGAGTGCCGAGACATGCTGGACCTGGACCTGCTGTGAATTGCCCGGTGGCTGTTCGTCCTCGGGCGCTGCGTCTGGCGTTTCTTCAACCATTTTACCTGCATCCTGCCCTGTCCGGCGTCGTGGTGCGCTGTGCCGCTAGAGATCGATCTCGGTAAACCGTCCCTTGCTGTCCCCTACGGATTCCACGTCAGCACCGACTCGATCGAGCATGGACAGGAAGAGGTTATTCAAGGGGGTTTCCGACGCGACCTTGATATGCCGCCCCGTCTGGATTGTTCCACCGCCACCACCTGCCATCACGATCGGCAGGCCATGGTGATCGTGCCGGTTGGCATCTCCCAGGCCACTGCCATAAAGGATCATTGAATTGTCGAGCAGTGTCCCCTCTCCCTCGGGGGTCTCTTTCATTTTCTTGAGCAGGTAGGCAAAGTGCGTTGCAAGATACTTGTCGATCTTGCGAATCTGATTCATTTTCTCTTCCTTGTTGCCATGGTGGGAGAGGGAATGGTGTCCCTCGTTCACGTCCACCATGCGATAGGGACGATTGTCCCCGGCATTTCCCAGCATGAAAGTGCTGATCCGTGTTGAATCGGACTGGAAAGCAACGACCATGATATCCATCATCAAGCGGATATGTTGTCCCAGATCCCCCGGAACGCCGTCCGGCAGATCCAGTTCTGGCGGCTGGATGCTGGCCGCCTTCTCGGCTTGCTCGATTCGAGATTCCAGTGCCCGGACAGACTGGAAGTACTCATCCAGTTTCTGACGGTCGGTCTTGCCAAGTTGCTTGCTCAGACGCCTGGCATCCTCCGATACAAGGTCGAGGATGCTCTTTCGGTAGAGATTCCGTGTCTGGCGACTCGCCTCGGCCTCCCGGCCGCTGCCAAACAGCCGTTCAAAAGCAAGCCGGGGATTGATCTCCTTGGCCATCGGTGTCGTCTCGGTTGTCCAGGAGATGTTGGAGGAGTAGGCACAGCTGTAACCGGAATCACAATTGCCGGCGTTGCGGCCCTGGTTGATTCCCAGTTCCAGCGATGGAAGGCGAGTCAGCGTGCCTACCTTCTCGGCGGCAACCTGGTCCACGGAAACTCCCACTCGAATGTCTGCCCCGGAGGTTTTGAAAGGATGGGCACCGGTCAGGAAGGTGGATGCACAACGGGCATGGTCACCAGGCCCGTCCCCCTTGGCACGGCCGTTGTCCTGGGCCAGCCCGGTGAGCACATTCAAGTCGGATTTGTAATCTGCCAGTGGCTGGAGTGTGTCGGAGAGCTCGTAGTCGCTACCTGCTTTCCCGGGAGTCCAGGACTGCATGATTGCTCCATTGGGAAAGAAGACAAAGCCCATCCGTACCGGGTGCGTGGCTCCGGCCGGAGCAGCCATCGACTGCATGGCTGGCTTCATTGCTTCCATCAGCGGGAGTCCGACGGCCAGGCCGAATCCCTTGAGAAAAGTCCTGCGGGGGAGACTGTTCATTTTCTTTCTCCATCACCCCGTCGCTTGCGAAACGGGGCACTTAGGACGATCTGTTCCACGACAGCCGAAAAACGGTATTCCTCCGAGGACAATGTCTTCATCATCTCCTCGACGGCACACTGATCATAATAACGCAAACCGCGGCCAAGTGCGAAGACCAACATTTTCTCGGTAAAGGAACGTACAAATACTGCCTCTCGACGGCGAAGAACCTCTATCAGTTCTATCGGCCCGTCAAACTTCTCTCCCCCAGGCAATGTCCCGGAGGAATCGATCGCAAATTCGCCAATCTTTTCTCGCCAGCGTCCGATGGCGTCAAAATTCTCAAATCCAAATCCCAGTGGATCCATATGCTGGTGGCAACTGGCACAGATTGGCTTCGCGCGGTGGAGCTCCATTTGTTCTCGAAAGGATGCACTGGGAAGGGCTTTCCGTGTCGCCTCGAACTCCGGTACATCTGCCGGTGGTTCCGGGGGAGGGGTGCCCAGGATGTTCTCCATGATCCACTTCCCCCGTTTGACGGGCGAGGTACGTGTCGGATCGGAGGTGATCGTGAGAATGCTGGCCTGGGTCATGACTCCCGCCCGTGGCTGTCCCTCGAGCGAGATTCGCTGGAATTCATCCCCGCTTATGCTGTCGATCCCGTAATGACGAGCAAGTCGTTCGTTGACGAAGCTGTATCGGCCATCGAGGAAGTCCGTGACGGGCCGGTCCTCTCGCATCACCGCCGAGAAAAACAATTCCGTCTCTTTCTGCATGTCACTTCGTAACTGGTCGTCGAAGGGAAAGAGGTCCGGGTCTGGGGAAGCGGATTCCAGGTTCCTCAGGTTCAGCCACTGGGTTGCAAACCCATCGACCAGGCTGTGGGAACGAGGGTCTGCCAGCATCCGCTTGATCTCACCGCGCAGGACGCTGGTTTTCTTGAGCTGGCCCTGTTCTGCGAGTTCCAGCAGTCGGTCATCCGGAATGCTGGACCAGAGGAAAAACGAGAGGCGACTTGCCATCTCGAAATCACTGACCAGCCGGACGCGGCCGGGGTCATCCGCGCCCTCACCTCCCTCGGTGCGGAAAAGAAACTGGGGTGAAACCAGCACGGCACTGATGGCGACCTGCAGGCCACGCTCGTAGCTTTCGTCCCGTTCGACCGCGAACTGGACCAGGCTCGCATATCGCTTTACCTGGTCATCTGGCACGGGGCGGCGAAATGCCCGTCTCATCAGTGGAGCCAGGACGTGCGAGCCAGCCTGCAGGGCATTCTGCTTGTCGTCGGGATAGGCGATGACAAGCCGGCGATGGCTTTCCGGAAGATCATTTTTGTCTACCATCGTGGGGCCGCGCCATTCCAACGAGCGGAGGAACATGTTGCGGTCACGGTTGGCTGGATCGGGATCGTCGGGGTTGTAGAAGTCATTAATGAAAGTTGCCGAGACCTGGTGGACGCCCTT
>JAPYUD010000135.1:0-8240 GCA_029936215.1 Pirellulaceae bacterium
AGCTGATACGGCAGGTTTGGGTCACCTCGTGCCATTTTTGCGGGTGAAATGTCGCCTCTGCTTCAATCGAGACTGGGCCACTCTCGTCCATTCCCATGCCCCACTGGGCAATGTCGATGTGGTGGGCACCCCAGTTGGTCATCTGGCCGCCGGAGTAATCACGGAAGAAACGGAAGTTGTAGTGAATCCGGTTCTTGTTGTAGGGATGGAAGGGGGCGGGGCCAAGCCACATCTCGTAATCCAGCTCGGCGGGTGGATCGGAATTGGGGATCGGTGCACCCGGGTGATTGGGGCCGGGAATGCCTACCAGGATCCGCTCGAGTTTACCAATCCGACCGGAGCGGACAAGTTCACAGGCAAGGCGAAAATTGCTTGCCGATCGCTGCTGGGAACCGGTCTGGACAATTCGCTTGTGTGCCCTCGCCGCTTCGACCATCCGCCGTCCCTCGGCGATGGAAAGAGTGAGTGGTTTTTCACAGTAAACATCCTTGCCCGCCTGGCAGGCCATGATCGTCGGCAGGGCATGCCAGTGGTCTGGCGTGGAAATGACCACGGCATCCAGGTCGCTACGGTCAAGCAGTTCACGGAAGTCACCATGCCCGGTACACTTGCGACCTGCATTTTCAACCTGCTTTACGGCGCGTGCGACACGTGTGCTGTCGACGTCACAGACAGCCGCGGCATGGTTCAGGAAAGACCTCAGGTTGCCTCCCCCGCGTCCTCCCACGCCGATATGGCCCGTGATAATCTTCTCGTTGGCCCCGAATGCTGTGCTGGGAATGATCGTGGGGATCGCGAAAACGGCACTCGCACCGAGCGAGGTCTTGAGGAATGTCCGTCGTTCGGCGGAACGCAGGGCCATGGTTGCATCCTTGTTCGAGGTGATGGATTTTCCAGCAGGTATTTTACTGGCGACCACATTGTACGAGAGTCACAAGGCACTCGCGACTCCCCGGATGCCAGACATTGGTGCCTCGCATCTTCAACTCCTATAATGCCCTCCTGGCATTGGTGTTTTGTTTTAGGAGTTATCCATGGTTGCCTATGACCGTCGCAGGTTTTTGAGTAAGAGCATGGCCGGCGCAGCAATTGCCGCACCGGCCATGGTGGCCGCATCCTCCTCCCTGGCCGACCAGGCGGACATCTCCCAGTTGGGAAAAACACCGCGGACGCGGTTTGCGGTCAACGTGGAAATGTGGTGGACCAGGCTTCCCTTCCTCGAACGGGTCCAGAAGGCGGCGGATTTTGGGTACCCGGCGATCGAGCTATGGCCCTACGAGAACAAGGACGTCGACAAGCTGGCTGCACTGACGAAAAAACTGGAAATCGAGATCGCCCAGTTTACCGCCTGGGGCTTTGCACCCGGGATGAACAACCCGGACAACGAGGACAAGTTTGTCGCCAAGATCGAAGAGGCCTGCCAGGTGGCCCATCGACTCCGTTGCAAGAAGATGACAGTGGTGGCTGGCAATAACCAGCCCGGTATGTCGAAGCAGCAGATGCATGAGCAGGTGATCAAGGCACTTCGCCGTGCTGCTCCGATTGCCGAGCGCAACAAGGTGATGCTGATCCTGGAACCGATGAACGGGCGGGTCGACCATCCTGGGCATTGTCTTTACGGAAGTCCCGATGCGATTGCCATCTGCAAGGCGGTCGAGTCGGAATTCGTGAAAATCAACTGGGATCTCTATCACATGCAAATCACTGAGGGAGATCTTTGTGGCCGGATGAAGGACGGATATCCCTGGATCGGTTACCTCCAGTTGGCCGACCACCCGGGCCGTAACGAACCGGGAACTGGCGAGATCCATTACAACCGGGTCTTCAAGCAGGCCTGGGACCTGGGTTACCGGGGTTATGTCGGCCTGGAATGCCGCCCCAGGACGACAGAGGTTGCTGCTGCAGAGGGCGTGAAGGCCGCGGATCATCTCCCGCGATAATTTTGATTCAATCCTGGGAACGTGATAGAACGACTGACCATCTCTTTTGGCGAAAGGAATCAATGCTGATGCGAACCCGTACTCTCCTGCTCGCTGTCACCTGCGTGCTGCTATCGACAGTTGCCATGGCCAGGCCGCCTCTGGTCGTGAAGAGCGAGTTTATATACGAAAAGGCTTCCTTTGACAGTTGCCATGCTTCCACGATTGCCCAGACCCCTTCGGGACTGGTGGCGGCCTGGTTCGGGGGGACGGATGAAGGCAACAAGGATGTCGCGATCTGGACCTCCCGGCAGGTGAAGGGAAAGTGGACTGCTCCGGAGATGGTCATTGACGGGATCCAGGAAGATGGTTCCAGGCACCCCTGCTGGAACCCCGTGCTGTTCCAGCAGCCGGACGGGCCACTGTTGTTGTTTGCCAAGGTGGGACCGAGTCCGCGGACCTGGTGGGGTGTCTTGAGCAGCTCGAGCGACAACGGTGTCAGCTGGTCCTCCGTACGCCGGCTTCCCGAGGGCCAGGCCGGGCCGATCAAGAACAAGCCGGTACTGCTGAAGGATGGCCGCCTGCTTTGTGGTTCCAGCAGCGAGGACCATGGGTGGCGAGTGCACATGGAGTGGACGACGGATGCTGGTGCGACCTGGAAGCGAACCGGGGTGTTGAATGATGGCAAGGAATTTGGTGCGATCCAGCCAACGATCCTGAGACACAAGGATGGCTCGCTGCAGATTCTCTGCCGCAGCAAGGGGCTGGGGAAAATCGTCCAGGCGACGTCCACCGATGGAGGCCGGAACTGGTCACCGCTGACCCCAACCAGCTTGCCGAATCCCAACTCGGGTATCGATGCGGTAACCCTTGCGGATGGCCGTCATGTGCTGATCTACAACCATACCCTTCGAGGACGTAGTCCGATTAACCTGGCCGTTTCCGATGACGGGAAAACCTGGTCAATGGTCAAGGCACTGGAGACGGATCCTGGAGAATACTCCTACCCGGCAATTATCCAGGCCGCCGATGGCATGCTGCATGTGACATACACATGGAAACGGCAGAAGGTAAAACACCTGGTACTGGACCCGAAAGGGATTGGTGGTTCGAGGTGAGGCAGCGACGCCTGTTAGAGGTGAAAAGCCCCTGACCACGAACCTCTCACTTCTCACCGCATATGGCCCACCCACTCTGGCAGATTCGCCCCGATACCACCTACCTCAACCACGGGTCCTTCGGGCCTCCCTCGTTGCCTGTGATCGAGGCTCGTCGGCAATGGCAGGAAGAACTTGACCAGCAGCCGATGGACGTCTTTGTCCGTCGACAGGAAACAGCCTTGCTGGCGGCCCGGCAGCGGCTGGCCAGCTGGCTGGGGACTTCGGCAGACAACCTTGCATTGATTGACAATGCCACCTGGGCAATGAACGTGGTGGCCGAAAGCGTCGTTCTTGGGGAAGGGGACAACGTGGTCCTCAGTGACCATGAATATGGTGCGGTAGAACGGATCTGGCAGCGAGCCTGTCTGCGGTCCTCCGCCGAGCTCAAGACCGCAGTGCTCCCCTCCCGGTTTGAAGATCCGGATGAAGTGGTAGATGCGGTGCTGGCTGCCTGTGACGAGCGGACACGCCTGATCGTGGTCAGCCATATCACCTCGCCAACCGCCGTCACGCTGCCGATTGCCCGGATATGTGAGCGGGCCCGGCAGCAGGGAATTGCTGTCTGCGTGGATGGCCCGCATGCCCCGGCCCAGATCCCGCTGGACCTGGACCAGCTCGGATGTGACTTTTACACGGCCAGTTGCCACAAGTGGCTCTCAGCCTCTTTTGGCTCAGGATTCCTTTATGTCCACCCGCAACAGCAGACCTTGATTCGTCCGCTTCTCTTGAGCTGGGGAAAGTTGCCTCCGGAAGAGCCGTCGAACTGGTGTGACGATTTCCTCTGGCTGGGAACACGAGATGTTTCTGCCCTGCTGACGATCCCCGTTGCCATCGACGTGCTGGAGGAGATTGGCCTGGAGCATTTTCGCCAGCAGGGACATCAGCTGGCGTGCTTTGCCCGGCAGCAGCTCGTGGAAAAACTGGGAGCTCACTGCCTGGTAGCCGATGACCCCTGCTGGTACAGCAACATGGCGCACGTCGAGCTTCCGGTCCAGGATGCTTCCGGAATGCAACAGGCTCTCTGGGATCAACACCGGATCGAGGTACCGGTGGTGCACTGGCAGGACCGTTGGTTCATCCGGGTTTCCTGTTACCTGTACAATGAACAGGCCGAGGTGGAACAGCTGGTGGAAGCGGTGGCAGGATTACTCTCAAGGTAACAAGAGCATGTGGCCGGAGTCTGAAAAAACCGAGGAATTGCTTGGTGCCGTTCGCGAGGGGAACGCCGAGGCGGTCAACAAGCTGATTGACCGTCACCGGGATGCCATCCTGCGGCTGGTCAGGATGCGACTGGACCGCCGTATCCAGCCGCGAGTGGGGGTGAGTGATGTTGTGCAGGACGTCTTTATTGAGGCCAACCGGCGTCTGCAGAAGTACCTGCAGGATCCAGTCATGCCGTTTCACCTCTGGTTGCGACAGATCGCCAAGGACCGGATCATTGACGCCCATCGGCGACACCGCGTTTCTGCCAAGCGGAGTGTCGATCGAGAACAGCCTGCCCATGTGCCGGCAAATATGGATCACAGTTCCCTGGCGATTGCCAACCAGCTCGTCGATGGCGAGATCACGCCCATGGCTGCTGCCACCCAGCGTGAGCTGGCGTCTCGGGTGGAGCAGACGATCACGGAGCTTCCAGAGCAGGATCGTGATATCCTGCTGATGCGGCACTACGAGTTTCTTTCCAACCAGGAAGTGGCCGAGGCGCTGGGTCTCAGCCAGCCCGCAGCCAGCATGCGTTACCTGAGGGCGATTCGCCGCATGCGAGAACTGCTGCTGGCGGACAATCAAGAGGATTCGCCGTGAACGAGTCATCGACTCCCGATGCTGGTAGTCCGGGCGAGGATGCCACCGTCTACGACCAGGAACTGGCAGAACTGCTCTCCCAGGCCGAGGATGCATTGCAGCGTGGGGAAGGGGTGGAACTGGAGAGACTCTGCCAGCAATATCCCGAATATGCCGAGGATTTGCGGCTGCTCATGGCCACGGCACGGATGGCTGACATGGCAGGAGACCAGCATCGCCAGGAGAGTCAAGGTGATACGGCCACAGCCAGGCACCTGGAGCTTTCCCTTCCCTGTTCCCTCGGGGATTACGAGCTGATTGAGGAGATTGGCCGGGGTGGAATGGGAGTTGTCTTCCGGGCCCGGCAGTTGAGCCTGGATCGCGAGGTTGCTCTCAAGATGATCTCCCGTGGACCGCTGGCGTCGGAGCAGGAGAGAGTTCGATTCCAGGTAGAGGCCAAGTCAGTTGCTCAGCTGGATCATCCGGCAATCGTGCCTGTTTATGATGTTGGCGAGCTGGAGGGTCGGCCCTTTTTCAGTATGAAGTTGATCGAGGGTGAAACGCTATCCCAGCGAATTGCCAGGGGCCCGCTTTCCGGCGAGACGGCTGTCGAGTTGATGGTGCAGGTTTGCCGCGCCGTTGATTATGCACATCAGAATGGCTTGCTGCACCGTGACCTGAAACCTTCCAACATCCTCATCGACAGCAGTGGGCAGGCTCATGTGATGGATTTTGGCCTGGTAAAGCGAATTGACGATACGGGTGTCCTGACCAGGACAGGTGCGATTCTTGGAACTCCCGCATACATGGCTCCGGAACAGGCAGCCGGGGATCGAGGGGATGTCAGCCCGGCAAGCGATGTCTACTCGCTTGGAAGTGTGCTTTACAGTGCACTCACCGGCAGGCCACCATTCCAGGCAGCAACGGCAGTCGATACCCTGCTGCTGGTACTCGAACAGGAACCACTGCCGCCGCGGGCACTCAACCCGGTGATTGATCGCGATCTGGAGATGATCGTGCTTCGCTGTCTACAGAAGCCAGTGGATCTTCGCTACGAGTCAGCGGGCCGGCTGGCCGACGACCTGCAGGCGTACATGAACGATGAGCCGATCAGTGCCCGCAGCGGCCGTTTTGCCCACGTGGTCGCTCGCTGGCTGAGAGAGACACACCATGCCACCGTGCTGGAGAAATGGGGACTGCTCTGGATGTGGCATAGCCTGGTCCTGCTGATGGTCTGCCTTGTGACCAGCGCACTGCACTGGCAGGGGGTGAAATCTCGCTGGACCTATTTCATCCTCTGGACCGTTGGCCTGGGTGCCTGGGCGGTGGTTTTCTGGACGATCCGGCGGAGGATGGGGCCGGTGCTTTTCGTGGAGCGTCAGATTGCCCATGTCTGGGCGTCAAGCATGGCAGCCATTGCTGCCCTGTTTCCGGTGGAGTACCTGCTGGAGCTCGAGGTGTTGAAACTCGCCCCTGTCCTGGCACTGGTCAGCGGGATGGTTTTTACCGTCAAGGCGGGAGTCCTGACAGGCAAGTTCTACACGCAGGCGATCGTGATGTTCCTGGTGGCGCCCCTGATGGCGATCTTTCCGGACTGGGCGCTTGTTATCTTTGGTGTCACAGGGGCGGGTTGTTTCCTGGTTCCAGGCTGGAAGTACCACCGTCAATCCCGCGGCAGGGCTGCCGACCGTCGCAGGACTCGCCAGCCATAAAGGCCTGCCAGGCTGAAACCTGCCGAGTTGGCAATCCCGTGTAACGGAATCATCAGCGGGATCCCCAGTAGCTGCTCCCCACGGTATTCACCCATGCCGTAAATCACAGCTAGCAGCATGCCTAGCAGAAGGGAGAGGCTGGAGACGAGCAGTAATCCGCGGGCTGGTTCGAGCGAGCACCGCAGGGCGATTCCCAGCTGGACCAGGGCCAGGCCCACGCAGCCGGCTGTCAGGATCCCTACCGCGATGATCTCTACCAGCGGATCCCCTGCAATGCCGACCCCCACCAGCGGGATGCCCACGATGATCAGAAGGATCATCAGCCGCACGAGATGATGTCGAGTCATCGTGCGGATGGCCAGCCCGCTGAGCAGGGGGAGAGCAAAACCGGCATAGTGAAAATGAACTGCCGTGAGCAGGACAATGGTGGGTTCGAAGTCCATCACCTGCATCCCGCTGCGGGACACCATCGCCCAGGTTCCACCGACCGCGACGTAGACCAGGGCGGCCGAGTAACAGAGTTGCTCGTTGAGCGATCGCACGTGGCGGAAGAAATGAACGAGCCCGATGCCCGCCAGGATATACGTGAAGAGCATCCAGGGAATTGCCAGCAGGCCTGCCCAGGTCCCCGTGGGAAGCAGCAGGGAGATCGCCAGCAGGATCGCGCTGCACCAGGAAGCGAAGTATATCAGCCCCTGTCGCCGCAGGCCGGTGCCGGCAACTCCTTCCCTGTCCAGGTGCCAGAGGCCCAGTGGGACGATGAGAAAGGGGGCTGCGATGAGAATGACTTCTGCCATGGGATCTTCCTGCCTCGAGGAACTGTCTCTGGATCCAACCGCAGGGGGAGTCCAGATCTAACAGGGAGAATGGAAAAATATGCCCTCTGAGTTAAGGGAGTTTTCCCGGTACGGTATTATTAGTATCAGAAACGCCCCGTAACGAGAAACACCAATGATCTCCATCCGACGACCCCAGATCGACCGAGTTAATCACCTCCTGCAAGAGGTGATTAATGATCCGCTGACCTATCCACACGAGGGAATTGCTCGCAACCTGTTGCCAGATGACAGGGCGCCGGCTGGATACCGTCACGATTATGCAGCGATCCTCCTGGGAGAGGGGCAACAGGTGTTCGAACGAGCCAGCCGGGCTATTCGCCAATGGAGCATGTTTCCACCTGCCATGGCGGAACTGTATCACCGTGACACGCCGATCGAGGTGGGCCAGGTGGTGGCGGTCCTGTTTGGAGGTTATGGAATCTGGACACTGAACCCGGCACGAATTCTCTACACGATTGACGAGCAGGATGAGTGTTGCCGATTCGGGTTTGGGTACGGGACGCTACCGGGTCACCTTGCCCGCGGGGAAGAACGGTTCATGGTGGAATGGAACAGGGAGACCGATGAAGTCACGTTCTCGATTTCAGCGGTGTCTCGTCCCCATCACCTGCTCTCCTGGGTCGGCTACCCGATGTTGCGGCGAGAGCAAAGACGTTTTCGCCGCCTGGCGGGAGAGGCGATGCTGGATGCCATTGAAAGCTAGAGGGGGGCAGGAAGGTCCCGGCGTCGGAAAATAACAGCCGCGGCAAGCATGCATCCCACGCCGATCAGGATCATCAACAGGTGGGAAGGAAGTGGGCCGAGACCCTGGGTTACTCCCTCGTGGTC
>JAPYUD010000632.1:0-1675 GCA_029936215.1 Pirellulaceae bacterium
GTCGAGGTCAAGCCGGCCCCCTAGTCACTCGCTGTCAGGTTGCTTGATCACGACCGGGTAACCGCCGATCACCAGCTGCTCTGCATCGCCCTGGTAACCGTTGATATTTCCAGAGGGGTCAAGCAGGGCAGTTCCCAGGATCAACAACTGTTGACCGGGTTTCAACAGCGGGGCCGGGTCTCCACGACTGATCACGACCAGGTCGGTCGATTCGTCTTCTGTTTCTACCCTCAGCGTGACCTCGAAGTACGGATCTTTCTTTTCAATTGCCGTGATCGTGCCGAAAAGGGCGATACCACGCAGGCCTTCCTGGGGAAGGTTGTACTTGAAAGAGCCGTGCTCGGTAATCAACCGGAGCTTCTTCTCGTTACCGCGAAAGCTCATCAGGAGCTGTGCCGTTTCGTCCACCAGGGCCTGTGCTTCAGGATCGGTCTCGTCTGCAAAGGTAATCCCTAGCCCCAGTTGGGCAAGCATCGCATAGAATCCCTCGTCCAGCCGTCGACGTTCGGCAGCCTCCAGTTCGTCTGGCTGGTCCTCCCATTCCTTGATTTCCATGCGGGTCTGCTTGAGCATGGGCTGGAGGATCGTGGCACCAAAGACCGGCGCGTCGCTGATCCAGCCCGGCTCGTCCACCGGTTCTGGTTCGGGAATACTCGCCCCCGGTAACCTGGCCGGCTGGCTGTTCCCTGTTCCCCTTTCCAGGTCATTCAGGTCGACAATCTCTCTTGGGTCCGGCAGGTTGTTGTCTCCGCCTGTGATCTCCACTTGGGATGGGCCAGGCGAGCTCTCGAGGCCGCTCGTACTGGTATCCTTGTCTTCTTCCTCTTCCGGAAGAACCTCGGGCCAGCGATCCTTCTTGTGCTTGGGCATTGCCCAGTGCATCCAGCGGACATTTTGAAACTTGTCGGCCAGGTTGACTGGATCCCGGTCCAGTTTCCAGAGAATCAGCTGGGCGATGGGCAATGCCAGCATCCCTCCGAGCACGATCGAGATGATCTGGCGAGCACTCCCCTTGCCACGTTTTTCGTCTGAACTTGCACGCCGCAGGCGGGTAACAACCGCCGCTCCACCCTTGGCCTCACGGACGTCGCCGAAGGGATTTTCCGGGTCAAACGTGTCAGTGCTGTCACTGATTGCCTCGGTCTCAATTTCTACCGCTACCGCTGCCGGTGCGTCGAGAAGGACCAGCGCAGGCGGAAGCTGGCCAATAAAGTCCTTTCCCGTGAGTTCCTCCTGGCAGAGCGGGCAGGCCACACGGGTTTCAGGAAGAACTTCTGGCGGAACCGTGACCGCTTCTTCACAGTGGGGGCAGGTAGCGGCTGTCATCCGGTTTCTCCTTGTGCCCTCGAGGGCGGGTATGCAGAGTCCGTCTCTTCTCCAGACTTGTGGCCTTCAAGTGTACCCCCATGGGGGGCAAAAGGCCATTCAGACTGGTGACTGGTCAAGTCCATAAAGGGGATACAGTTTGTCCTTCAGGTAGCCCACCAGTGGCTCATGCGAAAGTGGTTTCCCGGTCGCCTGCTCAACCATCTCGGCGGCTGAGTAGCACTGACCGTGATGGTGAATCTGGCGGCCCATCCACTGCTGAAGCGGTTCAAAATCACCCCGCTCGATCATTCCATCCACGTCGCCAAGTTCTGCCGTTGCGGCAGCAAAAAACTGGGCCGCGTAAAGG
>JAPYUD010000633.1:0-1668 GCA_029936215.1 Pirellulaceae bacterium
GTCGAGGGCAGCGACGCGAGTTACTTTCTGTCCGTGTCGATTCCGCCATCCCCCGCGTGCGGCCAGTGATGGGAGAGGTGCCTGCTTGACTGGTACGGTCGCTGACGCGGGCCTTACTCCGGAATCTGTCCAGCGGATGCCAGCGGCCTGGGAGCTAGCCGTGCTGCGGGGGGTGACTGCCGCAGCAGGGATCCAGCGGAACTCGCTGGCGGGTGGTGACACCCGGTAATAGGTTGCCGATGGGAGATCCCTGCGGATTTGCATGGTCTGTTTTCCAGAGAGTCGAAGCTGGTCACCCTGCTGGAGCTGGATCTGCCAGTTGTGGTCTTCGGGTTGGGTGAACTGGCTGCCAATCCAGGAGACCGTGCCGGAGCGAATGACACGTCCCACGGACTGGTTGCTGACCTGAAGGTCTTCCGCGTCAACCCAGCTGCTGCTGCCACGTGGCGGTCGGATTGCCAGGAACCCGTTCTCGGTCAGCGCGTGGACTTCTACCTTGCTCCCTGCTGCCAGTCGTTGACAGGAATAGTACGAATCATCTGGCCCACAGCGAACCATGGTGGAGTTCTTGATGATGGCGTTGTAGGGATAGGTCTGGTCAGCCTGGAGTGGCAGCGTGGCCAAAATGCATACCAGGATCGTACCGGTCAGGAACCGGAGGCGAGGCGTGGATACGGTGGACATGGCTACTCATCCCTGGAGACTGCCGAGCAGAGGTCGACTTGTATCGGAAGACGTCCATCAACTCAAGTTCGAATCCAGCATGCCCCCGGCCTTTAGATTGCCAGTCTCCACTGGATAACCCTGCTTCCCAGCCAGCTGGAAAACTGGGTAAGGCACGAAGCCTGGTGATGTGCCAGGGAAATTTCCATTCGCTCCTTGCACGATGCTTCGTGAATCGCGAGCCCCCGGAATGCCGAAACTTGAAGTATGTCGTTTCTCAAGGGCGAGCTGTCTCAAGGGGGAAGAATGCCGGATCACGTCGTGAACTCAGTGGAGAATGCTGTGCCAGGTCGATCCATCATTGGCCCGCTGCTGGTCCTGTTGGTCGCCATCCTGGTTCCCCATTCACTGGATGCTCAGCAGGGGCCACGGGTGGAGAAAATCGAGACAACAGCGACCGCGGTACTGAAACGACTGCCACTGGAAAAGCTCAGCCTGCCAGCACGTAAGAAAATTCGTGATGTTGTTTCCCGACCCAGTCTCCACCAGGAGTTACCAGCCCGGGGGATCTCCTGCAGCAAGGATCTCTATGTTCACATGGTTCAGCACCCAGAGATCGTGGTCAATATCTGGCAGTTAATGGGTATTACCGAACTGAGACTGCAGAAAACAGATCCATTCATCTACAAGGCCACCGATGGTGTTGGCACGTCGAGCACGCTGGAGATGATTTATGGCACACCAGAGCTTCACATTTTCTACGCGGAGGGGAGTTATGTCGGGAAATGGCTGGGACATCGCTTGCAGGGTCGTTGCCTCGTTATCCTCAGTTCGGAGTTTACAGTGGACCAGGGTCGTCCCCAGGTGAAGCACGCGCTAGAGGTTTTTGTACGGCTCGATGACGTGGCTGCGGATGTACTGGCAAGGACCCTCAAGCCACTGATCGGCAAGTTGATCCAGTACAACTTCGAGCAGTCAAGTGAATTTATCGAGCAGGTCTACGAG
>JAPYUD010000136.1:0-8176 GCA_029936215.1 Pirellulaceae bacterium
CTTTCGGAGGCTCCCGACTGGCCGATGCCCAGGAGATTCTCTTTTACAGCCCTGGCATCGAGGTCATTAAACTTGAGCCCAGCGACGGGAACGTCATTGCCACGGTCAAGGTGCTGGATAACTGCCGTCTTGGAGAGCATGTTGCCCAGGTCCGGACTGCCACTGGCGTCTCGGAGTACCGCACCTTTTACGTGGGCCCTTATGGTCCAAGTGAGGAAAAGGAACCGAACAGCGATTTCAATGAGCCCCAGCCGATCGAGCTCAACACCACGGTCAACGGGGTCGTACAGAGCGAGGACGTTGACTACTACTCGGTGCAGGCCAAGAAGGGACAACGGATTGCCGTTGAGGTGGAGGGGATGCGACTGGGGACAGCCCTGTTTGATCCCTACGTGGCGATTCTCAACAGCAAGCGATTTGAACTATCGTCCGCTGACGATTCCCCGCTCGTCAAGCAGGATGCGGTTGCCTCGGCCATTGCTGCCGAGGACGGTACCTACATTATCGAGGTTCGAGAGAGTGCCTATGGTGGAAGTGGCGGCTGCCGGTATCGACTGCACGTGGGAACCTTCCCGCGTCCAACGGCAGTTTTTCCTGCCGGTGGCAAGCTCGGAGAGAACATCGAAGTCACCTTCCTGGGAGATGCCGGGGGTCCCCTGAAGCAAACCTTCCAGCTTCCCAGTGAACCCCAGGAGAAGTTCGGGCTGGAGGCAGCCGACGGTGAGGCCGTGGCTCCTTCACAGAACACTTTCCGCCTGTTTGAGCATGGCAACGCTTTCGAAGTAGAACCGAACAACGAGATTGCAGAGGGCACCCCGGTTGAATTGCCACTTGCATTTAATGGCATCATCTCGGAGCGGGGGGATATTGACTGCTTCAAGTTCACCGCCAAGAAGGGTGCTTCCTACGAGGTAGAATGTTATGCCCGTCGTGTCCGTTCAGGTCTCGATCCGGTGATGAACATTTACTATGCCGACGGTCGCAGTATTGCCGGAAACGATGACTCGCGCGGTCCGGACAGTTACTTTCGCTTCAACGTCCCCGAGGACGGCGAGTACGTAGTCCGTGTGACCGACCACCTTGGAGCCGGGGCACCGGACTATGTCTACCGCATCGAAATGGTTGCCCCCAAGCAATCACTTTCCGTGAGCATTCCCCGGGTGGCTCGCTATTCCCAGTACCGCCAGTGGATCGTCGTCCCCCGTGGCAACAAATTTGCCACCCTGCTGACGGCCAGCCGTGGTGGCTTTGGCGGAGACCTTGTCCTCAATGATGATAACTTGCCCGAGGGCGTCACGATTTTGACCAAGGAAATGCCTAGCAACATGAATACCATGCCGCTCATTTTCGAGGCCTCTGCCGATGCCCCCATTAGTGGCAAACTGGTTGATTTCACTGCGCAGCCCACCGATGAAAACCTGAAAATCCGTGGTGGTTACAGCAACGTCGGCGATTTTATCCGGGGAGCCCCCGGGCAGTCCGTCTACTGGACCGTCAACGTCAACAAGATCCCCATCTGTGTGGTTGAGGAAGTTCCCTTCACACTTGAAATCGTCCAGCCGAAGGTACCCATTGTCCGGGACGGCACGATGAACCTGAAAATCGTAGCCCACAAGAAAGAGGGCTGGGATGAAGCAATCAACGTACAGCTCCCCTTCCGTCCGCCAGGGATTGGTGCCGCCAGTTCGGTCGGTATCCCGAAGGGCCAGAACGAGATCGGATATCCGATCACGGCCAACGGGGGAGCAGGGATCCAGGCCTGGACAATCTACGCGATCGGGTCTGCCGATGCAGGTGGAACGGTCTGGGTTTCCTCCCAACCGACGACTCTTGAAATCGCGGAACGCTACGTGGGAGTGGAGCTGTTGCGGGCAGCTACCGAGCAGGGCCAGGAGACGGAAATCGTTGCCAACTTCACCCACAACCGTGAATTTCCCGGAGCAGCCAAGGCCCAGTTATTGGGGCTACCTGCCGGGGCAACCACTATTGAGATGGACCTTACCAAGGAGACTAAGGAACTGGTCTTCCCCATCAAGACAACCAAGGAGACCCGGGACGGGACCCACAAGAATATCTTTATCCGTCTCCTGATCACGGAAAACGAGGAACCGGTGATGCACAGCCGTCTCGGTTCCACCGAGTTGCGGGTCGACAAGCCGATCCCGCCAAAAAAGAACGAGCCCCCCAAGCCAATGCCTGTCGCGGCCGCCCCCAAGCCGAAGGAACCGGAGCCGGCGGTGAAGGTCCGCCTCACGCGACTTCAGCAGCTCCGGCTGGACGCCAAGAAGAAAGCGGAAGCAGAGGCTGGCGGTGGAGGTGGAGGGTAACTGGAACCCGAATTACCGTTCGGGCTCATCAGCCGAAGAAACCAGAGTTAAACAAGAAACCAGAGTAACACTCAGCATTCCAAGGAAATGACATGATTCGTTGCCAGAACCTGTTCCGTTCATTCCTCTTCACTTCCATCATCGCCATCGGAATCCCCGCCTGGTGCCAGGAAGCGGCTCCGGCCAAGATCGAGGTCTATCCGACCAGTGCAAAGCTGACGACCAGCCGGGACTGGCAATCGATAATCATCCAGGCAACCTACCCGGATGGAATCACGCGCGATGTCACGTCCGAGGCGGAGTTCAAGCTGGCTGACGGTTCCTTTGCACGGCTGGAGGGAAATGTCCTCTATCCTGTCGCCGACGGGAAAACGGAAGTGGCGATTACCTATGGGGGACACGCGCTGACCGTGCCATTGGAAGTTCAGCAGGCCGAGGCAGATCCACCCATCAGTTTCCGGCTGGACGTGATGCCGGTTTTCATGAAGTCAGGCTGTAATACCGGAAGTTGCCATGGAGCTGCACGCGGTAAAGACGGTTTCCGGCTGAGCCTGTTCGGTTTTGACCCGGAGGGGGATCACTACCGCCTTACCCGGGAACTCCCGGACCGGCGAATTAACCTGGCAACTCCCGAAGCATGCCTGATGATTGAAAAGGTGCTCGGCGTCGTGCCACACAGCGGTGGCAAGCAATTCGACGCGGATTCCCCACGACATCAAACGCTCATGCGCTGGCTCACTTCGGGAGCTCCAAACGATTCCGCGGATGTCGGCAAGGTGGTATCCGTCGACATCTATCCCCCTGGGGCTGTGCTTGATGGCGACGGGGCGACTCAGCAAATCAACGTGCTGGCAACCTTCACCGATGGCTCGACTCGCGACATCACCTCGATGGCCGTATTCATGTCCACCAATGGCACCTCGGCAACGATTGACGAGGCCGGGGTGGTAACGGCCCATGCCCGGGGCGAGGCCTTCCTGATGGCTCGCTACGAGACTCACACGGTGGGTACACGTTTCATCGTTCTTCCCAAGGGTCTGAAGTACGAGGATCCAAAGACGCCCGAGTTCAATTTCGTCGATACTTTTATCCACAACAAGCTAAGAAAGCTGCGAATCTCGCCGTCAGAGATTTGTACCGACGAGGAATTCCTCCGCCGGGTCTACCTGGACATTGCCGGGGTCCTTCCCACGATGGAGGAATACAGCCGGTTCATGACCAGCACCGAAGAAAAGAAACGGGATTTGCTGGTGGATGAACTCCTTGAACGCAAGGAGTTCGTGGAAATCTGGGTCATGAAGTGGGCCGAACTCCTGCAGATCCGCACGACCCAGCAGGTCACCTACAAGTCCATGCTGCGCTATTACAACTGGCTACAGGACAAGATCGCCAACAACGTCTCCATGGACGTGATGGTCCAGGAACTGCTCGGCGCCAGTGGCGGGACGTTTGCCAATGCCGCAACGAATTACTACCAGAATGAAACCAACACGCTCAAGGTTTCGGAGAACATCGCACAGGTTTTCATGGGAATGAGGACCCAGTGTGCCCAGTGCCATAACCATCCATTTGATCGCTGGACCATGGATGATTACTACGCGTTCGCCGCCTTCTTTGCCCAGATCGGCCGCAAGGGAGGGGAAGATCCCCGCGAGACAATTGTTTTCAATAGCAATAGCGGCGAGGTGCGTCATGCGGTGGGTGGCCGGGTGATGGTACCCAAGTTCCTCGGTGCTGAGGAACCCGACCTGACTGGCAAGGACCGACGGGTCGTGCTCGCCAACTGGCTGGCTTCTCCCGACAACCCCTACTTCGCCCGCAACCTGGCAAATATTGTCTGGGCCCATTTCATGGGCAAGGGGATCATTGACGAAGTGGACGATGTGCGTGTCAGCAATCCGCCGGTGAACGAGGAATTACTGGCAGAACTGGCAAACCGCTTTACCAGTTACAAATACGATTTCAAAAAACTGGTCCGTGATATCTGTGTTTCTCGTACTTACCAGCTCTCGACCCAGACAAACGAGACCAACGAGAAAGACACCACGAACTTCTCCCACGCCAGCCTGCGTCGTATCCGCGCCGAGATTCTCTTCGACGTGATCAGCCAGGTCACCGATACGAAGAATAAGTTCGGTGGCCTGCCGCTGGGTGCCAGGGCGGTACAGATCGCCAACGGCAACACCTCCACATACTTCCTGACCACCTTTGGCAGGGCCTCACGTGGATCGGTCTGCTCCTGCGAGGTAAAGATGGAGCCGAACCTCTCGCAGGCGCTCCACATGATCAATGGCGACACCGTAAACAGCAAGATCACGCAGGGCCAGCTGATACAGAAACGCATCGCCGAGGGAGACAAGGCCAGGACAGATGCCACCGCTGCCAAGACAGCGGCGGATGAAGCACAGAAAGTGGCCCTGGCAAATCTCGAAGCGGGCAAGGTTGCCCTGGAAAAGGCACAGCAACAGCTGGTGGCCGCGGAAAAACAGCTGGTGGACCTGACCCAGGCAGCCAAGGAAGCCACGGAGAAATCCAACGCAGCAGCCGAGGCGGCCAAAAGTGCAGCCGACGACCAGGAGCTGGCAGCGGCCGCTGTAGCAGCGGCCAAGGCGGCCGAGACGGCCGAGGCTGCACGCAAGGCTGCCGAGGAAGCTGCCACGGTGGCCAAGACTGCTGTCGCAGCGACAACGGCCCGGATGAAAACTGCCGAGCTTGCAAAGCAGGAATCCGACAAGGCAGTCACCGTCGCCGTTGGCCAGTTAGCAGCCGCAGCCTCAATCGGAACACCCCAGGCACTGATCGAGGAACTCTACGTCAGCTGCCTCTCACGAAAACCGCTGGAAAAAGAAACGGCAGCTTTTACTGCCATTCTCGAGGAGAACAAGGAGAACACCACGCAGGTGCTTGAAGACATCTTCTGGTCACTCTTGAATTCTCGCGAATTTATTTTCAATCACTAAGGCCCCGCTCGCTGTCAACCAGCGACTACCCCACCCCCCCGTGGAATTGGAGAACGCGATGAGATCTTCCTTGAATCGCCTCGTCCTGGCAACCATGACCGCCTCCCTGGTCTTCTGTAGCCTGGCCCTGGAAGGATCTGCCGAAGAAAAAAAGGAAGCCGTCAAGATCACCTTTGACGAGCATGTCGCTCCAATCCTGCGTGCCAAGTGCGGTGCCTGTCATAACACCAGCAAGAAGAGTGGCGACCTGGACATGAGTAATTACACCAACCTGATGCAGGGTGGTGGTTCGGGAGACGTGATTGAGCCGGGGAGTGCCGATGACAGTTACCTGTATCTTCTCGTCACGCATGAATCTGAGCCCTTCATGCCGCCCAAGTCGGACAAGCTGGCGGAAGAATCTCTCAATATCATCCGCGACTGGATCGATGGCGGTGCACCGGAAAATGCTGGCAGTGCCCCCCTCGCTTCCAAGAAACCCAAGGTGAACCTGGTAATGACGGACCCGGGGACGCGACCCGAGGTTGCGCCACTCCCAGGACGTCTGAGCCTTGAACCGTTGTCTTACACCGCCCGCACCGGGGCAGTCACCGCGATGGCAACCAGTCCCTGGGCACCACTGGTAGCAATTGCCTCTCCCAAGCAGGTCCTGCTCTACAATACCCAGACACTCCAACTGGCTGGCACCTTCTCGTTTGAAGAGGGTGTCGTCGAGGTACTCCAATTCAGCCGTAACGGTACCCTGCTGGTGGCAGGAGGTGGTCGTGCCGGAGCCACTGGCAAGGTGGTTGTCTGGAGCATCGATAGTGGTGAACGGATTATCGAGGTAGGAGATGAATTTGATTCGGTCCTGGGTGCGGATATCAGTTCAGATCATTCCCTGATTGCCCTGGGAAGTGCTGGAAAAGTGGTTCGTGTCTATTCGACTGCAACCGGTGAACTGGAATACGAGATTCCCAAGAAACACACCGAGTGGATCTACTGTGTTGCCTTCAGCCCTGACGGGGTCCTGCTGGCCACGGCGGACCGTAATGGCGGCCTGTTTGTCTGGGAAGCAGAAAACGGTCGGGAATACCTCAAGCTGGGAGGCCATGGTGGAGCGATTACCGATCTCTCCTGGCGCAATGATTCCAATATCCTCGGCTCCTGCAGTGAGGATGGTTCGATCAAGCTCTGGGAGATGGAAAACGGCGGACAGGTCAAGAACTGGGGAGCTCACGGTGGCGGTGCCGCGTCCATGGAATTTGCCCGCGATGGCCGGATTCTCTCCTGTGGTCGCGATAAGGTAACCAAGCTGTGGGACCAGAATGGCAGCCAGCAGCGAGCCTTCGAGGGTTTCGGTGACATCGCCCTGCAGGCCTCTTTCTGTGATGAAACAAACCGGGCAATCAGTGGTGACTGGACCGGTGAAATCCGTATCTGGAATGCCGAAGACGGTACCCGCCTTGCGAACCTGACACCCAATCCACTGCACCTCAAGGACAGGCTCGAGACAGCAGTCTCACAGCATGCCGAAGCCGAGGCAACATACAAGCCGCTGGCGGAAACATCCACTGCCTCCACCGAACTGGCCAAGAAAGCAGAGGTGGAACTTGTCACCGCAAACAAGGCCGTGGTGGATACGCGGACCGCTGCCGAAACTACAGCAGCAAGGCTGGTGACTGCCAAGACAAATGTCGCTGAGATAACCGCTCGTTACGATACCGCCAAGGCGATCGTTACTGCACTTGAACCGGTTGTGCCGCTATTGAAAGAGTCCCTGGCCAAGGCCCAGGGTGCTGTAGAAAAAGCAAAAGAAGACAAGGAACTGGCAGAAATTGCTGCCAAGCTGCTCGCCGCAACCAACACCCGGGCAGCAACGCTCTCCGATGGCCAGAAAGCCATGGCAGCCGAGGCCACGCTACTGGAAACGGCCAAGACGGTCCTGGCCACAGCAGACAAGGAAGCCAAAGAAGCCGACGTCGCCTACAAGGGCGCCCAGGCTCTCCAGGTAAAAGCCGATGCTGCAGTGAAACCAGCTGTGGAAAAGGCGGCGGTCGACCTCAAGGCTGCCACCGATGCACAGCAAGTGGTGGCAACGACCTCGGAGCTGGTGAAAAAATGGCAGGACGAGATCCAGTTCGTGGGCCAACTCAACACCCTGCTGGGCCAGAGAAATACCGCCCGTGAAGTCCTTGAAGAACGCCAGCAGGTCCAGGCCGACAAGCAGGTGGAAGTGAATACGGCCAAGGGAGAGTACGATACAGCAGCAGCAGCCCTGGCTTCCGCCCAGAAGGCGACCCAGGATGCACAGGCCCAGTACGACGCCCTGCTCGTCACCGTGGAAACCTCCAAGAAGGCACAGGCCACGGCAGAGGGTAACCACCAGGCTGCGATCAAGGCCGCAACGACCCTGGAAACCGCAATTAAATCACTTGCCGTTGCTGTGACCAGTGCCAAGGAAGCGGCTACCAAGAGTGCCGAAGACAAGGATCTTGTCGCGGCGGCTGAGTCGCTGGTAGCACTGGTGGCAAAAAAGGAGGCGGAGATCCTAGAACTTCAAAAGGACGTTGTCGCCAAGCTTGCAGTGGTCGAAACATCCAAAACAACGGTTGTGGAAAACCAGAAACAAGCAGCCGCTGCCAACGTCGTGCTCGTGGATGCTGGTAAACAGTCCGAGGAAAGGGCTGCCGCACTGAAACCCTTCGAGACGAAACTCGCTGAAATGAACAAGCAAGCAGAAGCGGTTACCCTGACTGTCAGTGACGCCGAGAAAGTCGTGGATGGATTTGAGCAGCAGTTAAGCTCCATCCGGCACCCCGAGAAACCGGACGCAGCAACCACGGAAAGCTAAATGGTGGATCCTCCATCACGAAGAGAAACAAAAAAACCCCGGTGATAATCACCGGG
>JAPYUD010000634.1:0-1662 GCA_029936215.1 Pirellulaceae bacterium
AGGGGCCAGGTCGGTTGGCTTCGTGTTGCCAGGAAAGGTTACCACGTGGGATCTGCCCGGGTTCGAATAAAATCCCGGCCGGGCCTGATAACCGGTATGACCGCTACCATTGCGGGGGAATTTCCGGGAGCAAGACAAAGAATACAGTCTTACTCGAAGGCCGCTTCGAGGCGGTCGAGGATCGCCTGTTCTTCACTGCTCACCTTGTTGCCCAGTCCCATGAACCCCCCGGCAGCTTCAGCCACGCGGCGGGCTCGAGAGAGCGTGGTCTGCTTCAGGTTCTCCGATGCGGTGTCGGAGAGATTGGCGATCAGCGTGGAGACGTACTCGGTCCAGCTATCGAGTAGAGCTGGTGAGGAACTGACCGAAAGCCACTGTTCCAGTAACTGGTAGGACGGATCCTGTTTGCCCAGTCCCTCCTCGTTTGCCGCAGACATGATCGCTTCCTTTTCACGATCATCCATGGTGTCGTCTGCCCAGGCTACCTGTACCAGCGGGACGAGCGAAAGGGCTGCCATCGTCTCCGCTGTGACACCCGCTCCCACGAGTTCCTCGAGCACCTGGCGATCTTCGATGCCCGAGGCACTGGCAAGATCCTGGAGCTGTGCTTCGGCATCCGCATCCGACTTTAACTGCTCAAGCAACTGCTGGTCCCGGATAGCAAAGAACGAGTTTTCCAGTGCCCTGCGGCGATCATTGAGAATACCTGACATCGCAAAATCCTGGTGCAAATGGTGGATTACTCTTGTCGGAAAACAGCGTACCGCATGTTGGAATCGATGACTAGTAGGAGACGCCTGGTACTGCCCCTGCCCGTTATCATGAAACAGGGGAAACATGCGATCCATGTTGCATCAGGCACGTATCTTATGGACAATACGCCCCGCTTGCCTAACGAGTGACCTCTTGGGGTTGGTTGGTGAGCGGAAAATGAAAGAAATAGAACATCACGCAGATGGACCTGCGGTGGAATTCAAGGAGTGAGATGATGGTGATACGTTTTTCAAAGCAGTTCTTTTCCCTTGCCTTGCTAGTAGTGACTTTTTTCGGCGTTCCGCAGGCCGATGCAGACGAGGTGAGTGATGCTGCAGCAGAGGTCACGCGGACCCTGGATGCTCTCTTCGTGAAAACCGGCAAATCCGGTCCGATGCTGCGCGAGGCACTCCAGCCGGAACAACTTCGAGCCCTTCTTGCGGAAGGAGCAGCAGCAAGCAAGCGGAAGGGAGCACGGCTTGTTGAACGTTACTCGAAGACGATCCCGGAGTTGAAGAAGGCAAAGTACTTTGAACCCCGCATCAAGGCAGTTGGCAAGGCCACCACCGCGTGGCTTGATGCTTTGCCGCGACTTGAGCTTGGCGAGGTTGTGGCGCTGATCGAATCGGAACGGCCAGCTTTTGTGCCAATCAGCGAGGAGACTGTCAACAGAAGCAAGGTCGCTGTTGAAGTGGCAATGGGAGCTCTCGAGGCACATGTCAAGCAGAATCCAGCTGCCGGTGACCAGTCGTGGGAAGAGTATTTTTCATGGTCTGATTTGAAACAGTATCTGGCACAATCACCGCTCCCACTGGGAAAAATTCAACCCCTGTTGAACCGGTTCAGTGTCAACAGGGAGGGCCTGGAAGCAGAAGCATTTCTCCATTTCCGGGCTGTTCTGCGGGATTA